>JAFPGA010000015.1 GCA_017423085.1 Paludibacteraceae bacterium
ATGGTAAATGACAAAATGGTAAATACACCTATCTATATTGCCGACTACAACTACCCTTTGCCGGACGAACGCATCGCCAAGTATCCGCTGGCAGAACGGGATCACAGCAAACTGCTGGTGTACCGCAACGGACAGGTGAGCGAGGACCGATTCTATAACATCGGCGATTACATCGCACCCGGTTCACTCCTTATATATAATAATACGCGTGTGATACAAGCGCGGCTGGAGTTTCACAAACCGACCGGTGCGCGCGTTGAAGTGTTCTGTCTCGAACCCCTCACCCCGCATGACTACCAACTCTCACTCGGTTCAACCATCGGTTGTACCTGGAAATGTATGGTGGGCAACGCCAAGAAATGGCACGACGAACCATTGGAATTACCCATCACCAATGACAAATTAACTCTTACCCTCCGCGCATACAAAGAGCAACCGCTTGGCAACACCTATGCCGTGCGCTTTGAGTGGGATGACACCTCCGTCTCTTTCGCGGAGATCTTGGATGCCATAGGCGAACTGCCCATTCCGCCCTACTTGAACCGCAAGACCGAAGAGAGCGACAAGACGACGTATCAGACCGTTTATTCGCGCATCAAAGGTTCGGTCGCGGCACCGACTGCCGGACTGCATTTCACCCAAACGGTCTTAGACGACCTGCGCAACCGCGGTATTGAGACCGACGAAGTGACGCTGCATGTTGGAGCCGGTACGTTCCTGCCCGTTAAGACAGCAGACGCGAACGAGCACACCATGCACACCGAGATCATCGCCGTGCCGCGGGAGACCATTCAACATATTCTGGCGAACCTGGGACATATCGTCGCCGTCGGAACAACCTCCATGCGCACACTGGAGAGTCTCTATTTCATGGGGTGCAGCCAATCGCCCTCCGTGTCGCAGTTCGAACCCTACGAACGCGAATACACCATGAGCGCGCACGAGGCTTTGCTATCCCTGCTCGATTGGATGGATGCCACCGGACAAAACACGCTCCATGCCGAGACACAGATCATGATCAAACCCGGCTACTCTTTCCATATCGTGGACCAACTCATCACCAATTTCCACCAGCCGCAATCGACCTTGCTGCTGCTCGTCAGCGCATTCGTCGGCGGAGACTGGCATACCATCTACGACTACGCCCTCGCACACGATTTCCGCTTCCTCAGCTACGGTGACAGTTCCATTCTAAACAGGAAATCATAAATCGTACATTGTACATCGTCCTTCGTACATATGATTGATACGCATTGCCATATTGATGAAGAAGCGTTCGCACCCGACCGAGAAGAAGTGATTGCGCGGCAGCAACAGTCCGGCGTGCAAGCGCTGATCGTGCCCGGTGTCAACGTAGCGTCTATCGATACGGTGCTGAACGTGTGCCATGCGCACCCGGGGTATTGTTATCCGGCGCTGGGACTGCATCCCGAAGATGTCAAAGACGACTGGCAGCAACAACTGGCTACGGTCGAAGCAGCCATCCGCGCGCACCGCAACGAACTGGTCGCCATCGGAGAGATTGGACTAGACTATTACTGGGACAAAACCTACAAGGAAGCGCAGAAAGAGGTGCTGCGGCACCAACTGCTGCTGGCGCGCGAACTCGACCTGCCCGTTATCCTCCATAACCGCGAAGCGACAGAAGATATCTTGACAATCGTTAAGGAAATCATAAATTTGCAATTTGATACCATAAATCCTAAATCCGGAGCCCCGCTTCGTGGTGTTTTCCATTGTTTCTCCGGCAGCAAAGAGACGGCTCAAATCATCCTCAACATGGGTTTCTATCTCGGCATCGGCGGCGTACTCACCTTCAAGAACAGCAAACTCGCCGACACGATAGCGGAGCTAAATGAACTTGAAATCTTAAATCCTAAATTTGAAATCATCAATCGTCTCCTCCTCGAGACGGACGCTCCCTACATGGCACCTGTTCCGCATCGCGGAGAGCGTAACGAAAGCCGTTTCATGGACTTTGTGGCGGAACGATTGGCGCAAGCGCTGAACACATCCAAACAACAGATAATTGACGCAACAAACACCAATGCAAAGCTACTTTTTGGCATAAAATGATTAAATTTTGCAAAAAAATGCCTAAACTCTTGCGTATGTCGTAAAAAAGCAGTACCTTTGTAGCCGATTATGAAAAATGCCCCCTATTGGGGGCGAAGGAGAGATGCTCGAGTGGTTGAAGAGGCACGCCTGGAAAGCGTGTAAACTCCAAAAGGGTTTCCGGGGTTCGAATCCCCGTCTCTCCGCAAGGCTTTCATGACAAGAGCGAGTCCAAGCTTGCTTGAGTGAGCGAATGGAATGAAAGACTTGCACAGGATGCCTCCGGCAGGATGTGGATTGTTAGGAGCAAAGCGACGTAAGAATCCCCGTCTCTCCGCAAAGGATTTTGCTACGAGCCGGAGAAGCTCGCCAAACACTGAAAACACAAATAACACAAATAACTTAAATTAATTTTTTATTCTCATGAAAAAAGTATTTGCAACCCTTACGGTGCTCGCTATGCTGACTTTTGGTAGTGCAGCAGTAATGGCACAAGAAGACGCAGCCGCTCCTGCAGCAGAGGCAGCTGTTGAACAAGTTGACGAAAACGCAGCTCCCGCAGCTGAAGCTGTTGAGGCTCCCGCTGAAGAGGCTTCGGAAAACGCTCTCGTAGCGCTTCACAAAACTCTGAAAACGAAGTTCATTGAAGGTGGTGCCTTCTTCATGGCACTTACGCTCATCACACTCATCATCGGTCTTGGTTTCTGTATCGAGCGTATCATCTATCTCTCGCTCAGCAAAACGAACACCAAAGCATTGCTCGCACAGATCGAAGAAGCTTTGAAAAAAGGTGGTATCGACGCTGCACTGGATGTTTGCCGCAATACTCGCGGACCGGTTGCTGCTATCTTCTACCAAGGACTCAGCCGTTATCACGAAGGCGTGGACGTAGTTGAGAAAACAGTGGCTTCCTACGGTGGCGTTCAACTCGGCTTGCTCGAGAAGAACCTCTCCTGGATCTCCCTCTTCATCTCCATCGCTCCGTCTCTCGGTTTCTTGGGTACCATCATCGGTATGATCGCTGCCTTCGATAAGATTCAACAGGTTGGTGATATCTCCGCTACCGTCGTTGCAGGTGGTATCAAGGTCGCTCTGTTGACTACCCTCCTCGGTCTTATCATCGCTATCATTCTTCAGTTGTTCTACAACTACATTCTCTACCTCATCGAGGATCTCGTGAATGAAATGGAGGACAGCTCGATCAGTCTGCTCGACCTTGTAGTAGAATACGACGCTGCCCAGAAGAAATAACGCAGTTATTTAATCGTTCGAGTCCTGTATGGACGAGATAAGAAGAAATAATAACAAAAAATTCTGAGCATTATGAATGAGAAATATAAATTAATCCCGAAGTTTGCTCTCCTTGGATTGTCTCTGCTGAGCGTTATCATTATCATCGGATACTTGGTAATGATCTTCACCGGCAATTCTGAGGGTAACTGGGAAGTAGCAGGAGATATCCTGCCTATTCCGAAGTTCTCCGGCGCATACCTCGTTTGGACCTATATCCTTGCCGGTCTCGCTGGTCTTACCTTCGCTTGCTCTCTCGCCAACCTGGTGATGCACCTCTTCCAAAAGAATCCGAAGAAAGCAATCATGGTTATTGCTATCATCATAACCTATGTCATCGTGGTTCCCGCTATCTGCTTCTTGGTAGCTAACGGAGATGCCGTAGAGATTATCGGTTATGAAGGTACGGACAATGCCGGAATCTGGGCACGTATCAGTGAGGCTATGCTGTACTGGACCTATTTCGCAGTCCTCTCCACGCTCTGCGCTATGGGTTGGGGCTTTGTACACACCAGTATTAAAAAATAAACTACATCTATCATGGCAAAGAAAATCCCACAGATTAACGCCAGCTCTATGGCCGACATCTCGTTCTTGTTGCTGATTTTCTTCCTGGTGACCACCTCTATGGATGTGAACCAGGGACTGGCTCGCCGTCTGCCTGCGCCTATCCCGCCCGACCAAAAAGCGGAAGATAAGGATATTAACAAGCGCAACTTGTTGGTAGTTAAGATTAACTCGGCTAACCAACTGATGGTGCAAGGTGAGTTGACAGATGTAAAGAAGCTGAGAGAAAGAGCCAAAGAGTTCATCAAAAACGAGCACAATGCCGAATACTACCCCAAAGTGTACGAAGAAGACTTCGGTGGCAAAATCGGTATTTACAAATATACCAAAGATCACGTTATCTCCGTGCAAAACGACGTAGATACACAGTATCAGGCATATTTGGAGGTGCAGAATGAACTCGTAGCGGCGTATAATGAACTGCGCGATGAGTTGGCGCATGAGAAGTTCCACAAGAGCTACAACGAATTGGATGAGGAAGACCAGAAGTTGATTCAGAAGGTCTATCCGCAGAAGATTTCGGAAGCTGAGCCTAAAAACTACGGAGGAAACTGATATGGCAAAGATACGTAGAAATGAGAAACGTGAGATGCCGGCGCTCAATACGTCGTCTCTCCCTGATATTATCTTCATGCTGCTCTTCTTCTTCATGTCAGTAACATCCATGAAAGAGGTTAGCTACAAGGTTCAGTTCAAGAACCCGCAAGCTACAGAGCTCACCAAACTGGAGAACAAATCGCTCGTGCGTTATATCTATGTCGGTACGCCGACCGCAGAGTACCGCAAACAGTATGGTGCTGAAACGCGTATCCAGTTGAACGACCAGTTCGCGGAAGTGAACGAGATTGGCGAGTATATCGTTAATGAGCGTTCGTCCATGAAAGAGTCCGACCAAGGTCTGATGACTGTCTCGATTAAAGCAGATAAAGATACCAAGATGGGTGTTATCGCGGATATCAAGCAGGAGTTAAGACGTGCGTACGCGCTCAAGATTAGCTATGCCGCTACGCAGCGCACCAGTTACTAAGCATCACAAGAAAGACCGCTTCACTGCGGTCTTTTTTGTACCCTTATGCGCACTGACCATGTGCTTCTGGACCGCTTGCACACAGCCAACCGACCAAACGGTACCGTATCAGGACGCACAGACCGAATGGCGCGAAGGGGATATCGTGTTTCGACGCGGAACGGGACTGGAGAGCCACGTTGTGACCACACGCAGTGCAGCTGTATATTCCCATGTCGGACTGCTCCATTACGACAGTCTCAACAGCGAATGGCAAGTGGTGCACGCCGTACCGGCGGAAGATGAACCCGAGTACCTCAAAGCAGAACCGGTTTCCGTCTTCTTCTCGCACGAGCGCGCGGAAAAAGGTGCATGGCTGCGGGTCGATTGCAGCGACAGTGTGGCACAAGCCGCAGTGCAATATGCACTCGGCAAAGTGGCACAACACGTGCTGTTTGACAACGATTACCTGCTGGAGGACACCACACAGATATACTGTACGGAACTCGTCTGGAGAGCGTACCTCACACAATCAATAGATGTCTCCGGCGCACAACGGCAGACCGTGCCGACACTGTTTAGCAAAGAAGGGGAAGCAATCTTCCCTAACGACATAGAAAAGAGTGCTACTACTCTATTTATTAATCACTTAAATTAAATTCAGTATGAAAAAACTATTTCATTTGATGGCTATCGCCATCGTGGCTTTGACTTTCGCAGCTTGTGGTAAATCCGCTTCTCCGGAAGGCGCAGTAGATGCTTGTTTGAAGAGCTATCAGAAAAGCGACTACGTTGGAATGATCAACCAGTTCTATTTCAAGAACGACCTCACCGATGACCAAAAAGAGCAGTATGCTGCATTGCTCCAAGGCAAACTTGGTCCGGAAGTTGAGAAGAAAGGCGGTATCGCTTCCTATTCTATCGACGAAACCGAGATGGCTGAGGACGGCCAAAGCGCAGTGGTTAAATACACGATTAACTTCGGTAACGGCACAAGCAGTGATGACACGATGAAAGTAGTCCTCGTTGACGGCAAATGGATGCCGGATGCAGGTAAATAAGCATCGTGCCAATACAAACAAAGCCACCCGCAAGGTGGCTTTTGTTTTGCATCATTGCAACCGCTTGCCGGTTACTTGCATCTCTCCTATCTCGATGAACTTACCTTTTTGCGGTCTGCCGTTTGAATCGTACCACGGCAACACCCGTATATACAAGGTCTGTCCGGCGGGAACCAGTATCGGCTGATCCAATCGAACCACCAGCTCTTTGTCCTTCGGCAGCGCCGTGTTCTCATAGATAGTCGTTACCTCACTGAAACTATCCCCGAAACCGTAGTTGATGTGGATATTCATACCCTCGCCGCCTTTCGCCTTCACCGGCAGTGTGATGGTCTCAATCACCATCCCTTTCTTCTTGTCTGCGCTGATCGTGTACTCCACATAGCGGTTCGACACCTCATCTATCTCTCCTGCCGGCCACAGCCCGCACGTGGGCACATAACCGCCTTTGACGAGCTCGATATTCTGAAGGCTGAATACGGACAGTTGACTACTGAACGGCGTTCCTTTCGCCTTAAAAGCCGCTTGCTTGCCCGCATTTTCGATGTTTAGTGCGTAGGCATGAAACTCATCCATGCTCGGGAAAACCATCCACGGCTTCATTTCCTC
>JAFPGA010000016.1 GCA_017423085.1 Paludibacteraceae bacterium
GCAACCCCCGCTGGTGCATCCGCACCGCGTACGTATCTCATGAAGGACTTTTACGACCGCAAGCTGCTGGAAACGGCAAAGACCCGTTTCGTGTATGCGCAGTTCGGTCAGAAGCGTCCGATTCCCCGCAACAGCGGCAAAACCGTTGAGTTCCGGCGCTGGACTCTGTTCGATCCCGATGCCGTTGCCGAACTGACTGAAGGCGTAACGCCGGATTCGCAGGACCTCGCACAGACGAACGTGACCGCGACTGTGAAGCAGTACGGCGCATTCGTCGAAATCTCCGATCTTCTCGATCTCACGGCGTACGATGACGTCAAAGACGATACCACGGAACTGCTCGGTGAGCAGATGGGTACTCGTCTGGATCACATCGTCCGCGACGCGATGGTCGCAACGACCAACAAGCAGATCGCTGGCGGTCGCGCGGGCACTGCGAACCTGACCTCTGCCGACGTGCTCACCGTTGCGGAAATCCGCAAGGCGGTCCGTACGCTGAAGAAGAACAAGGCGCGTCAGTTCACCGACGGCAGACGTCCGCACTGGATTTGCATTTGCGATCCCGATGCGACGTACGACCTCCAGAGCGATCAGCTTTGGCAGGACGTTTCCAAATACTCCAATGCGGAGCAGATTTACGATGGCGAAATCGGCCGTCTGTTCGGCGTTGTCTTCGTCGAATCCACAGAAGGTCTCGTCTCTCTGCACACCGCAACGAACCCGCTCAACAGCACGTACGACGTCCACCACACGCTGATCTTCGGCGCTGACTCGTACGGCCTCGTTGACATCGACGGCTCCGGCACGATCAACGTGATCTTCAAGCCGCAGGGTTCGTCCGGCACGGCTGACCCGCTCAATCAGCGCGCAACCATCGGCGCGAAGATCGAAGCGTTCGTCGCAAAGGTGCTGAATCCGCTGTGGATCATCGACATCGAGCATGTCGCCACTGCGTAAAAAACCAAATACGGAGGGGGATTCGTCCCCCTCCAATACAAATCATGGAGGTATATATGGCAGTCTCTACTACAAAGAGCGTGAAGAAAGCAACGGAAAATCCGGCACGCGCAAGCAACTGGCCCGAAGAATGGGGTGAGATGGAGAAAATCTTTGTCCCGATCGACGACGGCGACGATTCCCCGATCGAAGGTTGTCTCAACGGCAAGAACTGGATCGTGTACAGAAACGAGTGGACGGAAGTTCCGTCGGCGATCAAAGCAATTCTCGAACAGACACGCACGGTTCTCGTCGAAAGCGAAAAGCGCAACAAGAAGTTTGAAGAGGGCAAGCTGAACTTGTCCTAAAGGGAGGAAACCATGACCTACAACGAAATCGTCAAGCAGGCGCTGGCACATCTTGAATATCGTACTGACGAAGATGCCGTAGCGGAGTTCTTTGATCGCTTCATCATGTACGCCAATGAAGCCACGCGTATTATCGCGGACAGCATTAAGATGACCGAATGTATGGACGTTATTATTGCGGAAGGCGAACAGCCGTCGTTCGATATTGCGTCTCTCGAAGTCGATGGCGACAAGCATGTCACAAAAATCTGCGACGTGTATGATAAAGAGACGAAGCGCCCGTACAAGTTCTTCTCTGGCAATGAGTATGGTGAGTTCGTTGTAGCTGCAAAGCCGGGAACAGACATCACCGTCCGATATAGGTACATGCCTGTTGACACAACGGACGGTGATGCAAAACCGGGCATTCCTGAAATTTTCCATCCGATTCTGTGGATGTACATCGTGTACTGCCATAACAACTCGCGCTCGTCCAATACCAACTACAACGCACAGATATGGCTTGCGGAGTTTGAGCGGCAGCTTAAAATCATCCGCCGCGCATATGGCACGTTTGAGGCTTACAGATGGAAGAATCTTCCGTGGCAGACGAGGGAAATGTAATGGCAACGATCACACAAAGAATTTCGCAATTTCGAGGCATCAACCGGTCTGTTCAGCAGAACGGGCTTGATGTCTCTTACGCATACAACGCAGAAAACGTGGACATCAACGGCGGCAAGCTGTCCAGCAAAATCGGCTCATACAGAATGGCGATGTTAGAAGACGTGCCACCTGCACGCCCGATACCGTATTTCACGAACGCTGTTGACTATTTGATTCTTCGGCAGAAGTTTATAGAGCTCACGCAAAAGTATCACCCGTTGGAAGCTGGCGGATATGAGCCGAATGGCAATCATATTTTGCAAGACGTTGTTTGCGATTGGGCGGACAATACGTTGCTGATCCGTGGCGTTGGGCGCTCTTGTGTCCGCGCGAGGATCAACGATTCGGATAGCGTGGTCTGCTCTGGCATGCTTGGGAAGATGTACGTTGACGGAAGCCCCGTTACGCAAGCATACGTGGACGAACACAACATCGACGACTACTGGTATTATCGTGACTTTTATGTCGATGGAGCTACAGCAAAAACGTGTGTATATTACCTTGGAAGCGATACGCCAAACAAGAAAATTCATTGCCGGGAGTTCGGGAGCGGCCTGTATCTTTTGAAAGACGTTGAGATCACAACCGTCAACACGGATTCCGACGGCATTATTACGTCACTTCTCGTAAACATTGATTTTACGAACTTGACGGACAAGCAGACATCCCGCGCGAAACTTGACGGCATTTATTTGTTCAGCAGTGCGATTGGTTCGACGGTTGACGAAGAAGACATCAACAACGCGTACATGTGGCTTCAAGTCGCGGACGTCGTTAGCGGAACTGGCGGAAAGGCAGAGTTCACAGTAAAGACGACACGCCTTGGAACGGACGTATCTACCGGCTCGTATATCTACATTCGCGGTGAATGCTCTGACTATACTGTCACGTTTATGCAGATGTACTACGGCAGACTGTTCGCCGCTGCACACCGCAGCAATCAAAAGTTCCCTCGCCGTCTGTTTTGGTCGAGACTTCCGGGAGACGGAAGAACCATCGAAGACTGGACACAGACAGACGAGAGCGTAGACACGAGCGGCGGGCACGTGGACATCGGAGATCCGTCCGACGGGTTCATCACGGGCCTTGTCGTTTGCGGCAATCAGCTGTTGATCTTTACAGACACGCGCATGTGGCGTCTGTATGGGACGTCGCCGTCGAATTACAGAGTGGAGCTTATCGGTAATCTGGAGGGAGCAAGAATCTCCAATCCCGTTGAAGTAAATGGAACGGTGTATTGGCTGTCCAGACAGGGAATCACGTATTACAACGGATCGTATATTGATCTCGTTGACGACAACGGGAGTTCTCGCAGAATGCTTGATTCGTTCCCGGAAGAGATGCAGTCTGCTCTGTATTATTCGTCTGTGCATGCGAACTTGTTTGACAAGAACATCATGTTCGCACTTGACGTAACGGCGCACAGAAAGGCACGAGAGCCCGACTATGATGACAGCAGAGAATACAACGAATGTTACGTCATTCGGTACGATCTGGAATCCGGCAACATAATCAAGTACGTTGTGCCGTGTACAAGATACCGCCAGCAGTTTACAGACGTTCTCGCAAAGAACTTTGGCGCGGTCGGCGGAAACGAAGTCAAATACGAAACTCGGTATTTTCAAGCATTGGTACATAAGCCGAAAATCGTGATCGACCCGGAAACATTTGAACCCGTTGTCGAAGAACCAGCGTCTATGACGATGACGCAGTGGAGACAGTTCGGTCTGCAAGAGCACGGATGGTACGACGGCAAAACAATCGAGTCCGCATGGGAAACCGATTGGGACGATCTGCGTCAGCCAGAGGCTGTGAAGAAAGTCCACACGGCGATCATGCGCGGAAGCGGGGAGTTCAATTTGGAGTTCCAGTCCGAAGTCAACAAAGAGAAGTTGAAGGTAATTATGCCGAACAATCGCGGGCGTGTGTACGAAGCGACCCCGCGATACGCAGAGGGGCGCTCGATGAAGATGTGCATATCGAGCGACAAGGAGTTTGAAATCGAGCCGTACATGACGATGATCTTTGAAGCGGGAGGCAAGCGATGAAACAAATTGCGCTGAAACCAATTTCAATCCAACTGCCGAAAACCGCAGATCCCGAAACAGCGCGCGCGCTGCAGAAAATGGAAGAGGCGTTGCGCGAAAACAATGCGCTGATTGAATATGCTATTAACGACATCATAAAGGAGATAACGAACAATGGCTGAGACAGATACCACGGCAACGAGCCGAAATGTGCAATATCCGAATGAGGAGTTCCAGTCCATCTACGACAGCATTCTTGCGTCGATGGGCGACGACGACACGCTGCGTGCAAACCTTGAAGCTGCGCTTCGACCGATGTACGAACAGTCCTTAGCACAGCTGCAGCAGCAGCGGCTTGCCGGGAACGCGGCTATCGACGTGGACGCGTATTCCCGTGGCATGGGAAACTCGTCATGGGTAACGGACGCGAAGCTGCAGAATCTTCGCAACGCTGAGTCCAACATCGCTTCTCTCAACGCGAACTACAACAACACGCTGTTCACGAATCTTATGAACGCGATTGCTGACCGTGACAACAAGGCGTACAATCAGGCCATGACCTTCTGGCAGTACGATCAGGCGAAGAAGGGAGGCGGCGGACCGTCTGGTCCGGCTGTCATCCCGAACACGGCATCGTATGACGATTGGCTCAAAGCACAGCAGGGAGTCGGCAATGTCTACGATAAGATTCTTGCCGGTATACAGGCAGGCAAGGCGAACGGCGTTCTCGGAAACGCCGGTGCTGCTACTGCTAATGCCGCTGCTGCGGCTGCAAACGCAGTCCAGAATGCGTTTAGCGCATTTGGCAAAACGAACATGACGAAATAAGGAGAGCCGCATGGAACAGAATCCGAATACGAACCCGCTTGATACCGCCGAAAATCGTCAGCGGTATCAAGACTATGTTAATAATGCCGGTTACGAGAATGGCTTTACCATTACGCATAACGGACAGTCGCAGACGTACACTCGCGACGATATGGTTCGTTTGCAGAATGCGTACAAGATGCTGAACCAGAACGATGAATACTCGCAGAAAGCGCTTGCAAGTTACAAGAACAATTCCTTTGACAACTTCGCTTTGCAGAACGGCTTGCCGTCTTGGAAGCTGTGGAACTCCGTCGAAAAGTACGCGGCAGGCGGTGGCATCAAAGAGAATTACGGCAATCTGTCCGACGACCAGTGGAAGAAGATCAACGAGCTGTGGCAGAAAGACTGGCAGTACGGACTTACTGACGCAGACGCGCAGCGCAAGGCTCTCGGACTTGCGCCTGTGTCTTACGACGATATATACGAAGACACGCTTTTGGATGCGGAACTGAAAGCAAATGGTCTCCCTCCGTCCAAACTGCTGAACGGCAAGCTGGGAGAAACATATCTCACATGGGAAAAAGACGCGCAGGATTTCGTCGGGTTTAACGATGCTGTCACCCGCAAGATGATTGAGAACGAAGGCAACCTGAAAAGCGCGGACTATGCCGCAGATGCGTCCGGTGCACTCGGCATTGCGTCGTCTATCGTAACGAACCAAAGCAACAAATACTCTCTGCAAGACGCCATCAATGACACGATGAACGATCCGAAGTGGAGAGATTTCGCAAACAATCATTACGGATATTTGATGGAATTGCCTGCCCGTGACAGCGGTGATTATTTGTCGTACGACGACAACGGCAATTCGTTCATTGATGATGAGAAATACGCAAAGGATTTGGTGAAAGCGCAGAAGAACAATCTTGCGCTCGAATCCGACGAGTTTGCGCTGACGTACGACGGCATCAAAAAATACTACGACGAATACGCCGCATTTACAAAAGCGGACATTGATGCGGAAAAATGGTTTACCGATCAAGGCATCAATTTCGATTACGGCACGCGCTTTATGAACGAGTCGTATCTTAAAAAGATGGACGACTTTGCGATTGCAAATGCCATCAAAGAAAACGGCGGCATTACAGTCGAATCTTTGTTTCCGGGCGTTGAAATCTCCGAAGCGGAGAAAATCGAGTTTCAGCCGATAATCAACAATCTCAACCGCGTTCTCGCAGAGGGTGGCGCGTCTGCCCTTGACGATTACATGGCAAGCGGAGAGTTCAAGGCTTCCGTTAAAAACATAGAGGATCAACGCATTGTCGCAACCATGCGAGAACGGTATGCGGACGTTCCGGGTTATGACAAAAAGTCGGACCGCGAAATTCTGCACGATTATTGGAAGAACATCGGCAAAGAGTACAACATGTCCGACGATGACATCGCAAAGCTGGAAAGCGGCGAAATCACTGTCCAGTCGTACATGACCGACAAGTGCTCCACGGATCAAAACGCACGGGACTTTGCGGAAGCACAGTATTTGCAATATTGTAAAGACAATTATCTTCCGACGTCAAGCGAAGAATGGCAAGAGGCGATTACCGCATCGCAAGAAGTCGGAATTTACGTCGGAACAGAAGTCGGCGACGCGGACAAAGCATTGCTCGACACGTCCGAAGAATCGTGGGACAAGATGCTGGAGTATTGGACTCCAATCGCGAACAAGTATTCGACGTGGCAAGAAGCGTATGACGCAGAAGATAACGGCGTGACAGACACAAATCATTTCACGACCGCTGTTGAAGAGTGGGAGTACGCAAAAAATATCGTGTCGCAAGCCAACACCGCAAAGGGAATCTACGCAAACATCAAAGCAATCAACAGATTCTACGATCCGTCAAAATCGTTGGATCAGCAGCCGCAATATTCTCGGCAGATGTGGGATGCGGCATATGGGTACAGGCAGACGCTTCTTGCGGACGCGTTGTCTTATTCCCCGGAATTTGCCGCAAAGACGGGGGATAAGGATTACATCAACCAGCGCTTTGAACAGATCGTAAACTCTTACGGCGACGAGGGCATCGAATTAAATGTCAACCCGTCTGTGCTTACGCTGACGGCGATACCCGGCATCGGCATGACTGCCGCGATTGGCGCGGGCGTTTACGATGCGCTGACGCGTGAAAAGCTGAAGGACATTCACGAATACGCAACCGATGAAGACAAAGCAAAGGTTGTGTACATGTTCGACACGAACGGAAATACCACGCAATCGTCTACGTATCTGCAATCCATGATGCACCAATGGGACGCAGAGAGACGCGTGGACAAAGAAGAAACAACTCAATTTTTCAATGCCGGAGGCAAGACCGGCTTTGGAAGATGGGCTGGCGCTGTCGGAACGGTGCTGCATTCCGCTGCCTTTGGAATGTCGGAAGGCGTTGTAAATCTTCTCACAGATACCGCGTCGCTTGCGACGGGTAAAGACATTTTCTCGTCCAACCGAATGACGGCAACGTCGGACAGAATGGCAAATCTGTCGCAGCATCTGGAAGACAAAGACGGCAACAAGATCGGTTCGTTTGCAGTCAATCTTATTCCCAGCATGGCGCAGTCCGGCATGGGAATGGCGCTTGCGACAATGACCGGCGGCGCGTCCGAAGCATTTACGCTTGCGCTTATGGGAACACAGGCATACAGTGGCGCTGTTGATACGGCGCTGCGAAACGGTGCTACGGCTGAACAGGCGTACGTGTACGGCTTGATGAGCGGCGCAAACGAAATGATTTTTGAGAAATTGTCTCTCGATAAGTTTATCGCGGACGTTGATGTCGTAAACGCAATCGCAACAGCCGCAAGCGCGTCCGGCGCTTCCACAAAGAAACTGGCTGGCGTTCTCGTCGGATCAATGTTGAAACACGTTGGGACGCAGGGCTTTGTGGAAGGCTCGGAAGAACTGTTCACGTCCATTGCGAACCAGCTTTGCGAGAACCTGATTCTCGGAAGCAAGTCCGCATTCAACAAGACTGTTGAGCATTACATTCAGGCAGGCATGAGCGAAGAGGATGCGCGTAATCTCGCGGCAAAAGAGATTATGCAAGACATTGCCGTTGACTTTATCGGCGGTTTTGTCAGTGGCGGGCTAATGGCCTTTGGCGGCGACGTTATCCAAACGCGCGGTGGCAAGTACATCTTCGACCGCACCGGCATGACGGACTTCCTGAACCAGACGCACGACCTTTCGCTGATTTCTGCGGATACTGCGATTGCGTATGCGAAAAACAATCTGTCCAAAGGCTCTGGCGGCGAATACACGCTTGAAAGCACGCAGAAGGTATTCAGCGAATTGCGCAAGCAAGGCGCTGATTCTGCGACGCTGCGCCGCGTTATGAACGCGATCTCCGACGAGGCAACGCAGGGCGCACGCACTGTCATGGAAAGTGAGATCGGTGAACAGCGTCGCGTTGACGAAAAGAAGCTGATTGGCGCGGCGAGCAAGTACGTGTACAACAAGCGCAACGGCAAGGCAAGTGTATCCGCAAGCGAAGTCGCACGTGTCACGAACGAGTACCTTGACAATCTATCGAACACCGTGCAGCAGAGCGACATACGCAACGTGCAGGCGGCTGTCCGTGCGATGCAAGAGGGGTACGTGGAAGAGATCAAGTCTCTCGCCGGACGTGGCAATATGCAATCCGGCTATCGCGTGATGAACGACTATTACAACAGCTTGTCTGTTGAAGCAAAAGACGAGATCGCGCAGAATGCAACAAAGTTCGCAAATGTGTTTGCACATGCAACGACAAACGGCGTTGATGCCGGGCGTTACGCGCTGTCCGCTGCAATTTTTGAATATGCGACAAAGAGCGGTGACGCACTCGTTTCTCTCGATTCCATATTTGGCGATTCTGCTGGCGTTGCTCCGAACGCGATTGAGAACGCGTGCCTGAACACGAACGAAACGGCGGCGAAAAATTTCATTGACGCTGTGTGGTCCGGCATCGGCATGCTGCACACGCAAGACGGATCGCATCTGTTTAAGGCGGCGCAGCACGGCGTAAACGCACAAGCGTATGTCGCGTCGCAAATGGCGCTTGCACAATCTATGCCGGAAACGTCCATGTCTCGCGCAATGTACGATTACATCATCAAGTACGGCGCAACGTCGGAGACGATGGACCTTTTGACTGCCGCGAACATTTACGAATCGCAGGGCAATACTGCAAAAACGATTGCAACGAATTTCGGACATTTCTACACGAACTCCGAATTGTCCGCAATCACGAGCGCCTACGACAAGGCGGCAACGAACTACAACAACAAAACAAAGATCATGGAAGCGCACCAGCAGGCGGACGCAACAGCGCTTGCCGCAGAGCAGGGACGCGTAGCCGCGCTTGAAGCGCGTGTTGCCGAAA
>JAFPGA010000136.1 GCA_017423085.1 Paludibacteraceae bacterium
AAGCAGGCGAAACACCCCAACAGGCCTTGAAACGTGAGATCAAAGAGGAACTGGACGCGGAGATAGAGGTTGGAGAACTCCTTCGTACAATCGACTACGACTATCCGAACTTCCATCTGACGATGCATTGTTTCAAGTGCAAACTATCCGGAAGTCACGTCACTCTCTTGGAACACGAGGCGGCCAAATGGCTCGCACCCCAAAACCTCGATTCCGTCAAATGGCTACCTGCTGATGAGGAAATAATAAACGAGTTAAAAACACAAACTTATGCCCTGTCCACATAATCACATAGATTGCCCTTGTCCGAAAGACTGTCCACGGCACGGTCTCTGTTGTGCTTGCGTCGCTCACCACAAAGCACACGGAACCAAACTCCCCGCATGCCTGCGTGGGATAGAATGGCAAAAGTAATTTTTAACGAACTCAAATATACAACCATCAATATGCAAACGATTCTTCTGAACAATGGTATTGAGATGCCGCTCTTGGGCTACGGACTGTTCAAGGTGCCGCCGCAAGAGGCAGAACGGTGTACACGTGACGCGCTCGAGGTAGGTTATCGTCTCATCGACACCGCACAGGCCTATGGTAATGAACAGGGCGTAGGCGATGCCATCCGCCAATCCGGTATCCCACGCGAGGAGATCTTCATCGTCACGAAGATATGGATCACCAATGCAGGCGAAGAGAAAGCGGCACGGAGCATCGAGCAGAGCCTGCGTAAACTGCAAACGGACTACGTGGACCTGCTGCTCATTCATCAGGCCTACGGGGATGTGTTCGGCTCCTGGCGCGCGATGGAGAAAGCGTACGCACAGGGGATGACACGCGCAATCGGTGTGAGCAATTTCCAGGCATGCCGATTCTATGACTTTGCTTCCGTAGTGGATGTCAAGCCGGCCGTGAACCAACTCCAATGTTGCGTGCTTTCACAGCAGCGTACCATCCTTCCGGAGATGGAGCGCTTTGACACTAGGATGATGGCTTGGGGACCGTTAGGACAAGGATCGGATGACCTGCTCAAGAGTCCCGTGCTTGACGCTATCGGTGAGCAATATGGCAAGACACCTGCACAGGTCGCCCTTAGATGGCTCATTGAACGCGGCATCGTTGCTATCCCCAAATCGATGCACAAGGAACGCATGGCGGCGAACTTCGACATCTTCGATTTCTCGCTCACAGAGGCGGACATGAAGGCCATTGAACCGCTCAATCAGAAGGACACCGGCTTTCGCGACTTCGCTGACCCGAACTATCTCCGCCGCATTCTTGGCATGTTTGACCTAAAGTAAAAAATCCACCATGACCCATTGTCCACATAATATCATTCTTGATTTTGGCGGCGTGCTGATGAAGCATGACAAGGCGGGGTGTCTAAAGAACCTTCGACAACTTATGTCAGATGAGGACATAACGAACGTGCTTGGCTTCGGGAATGACAAAGAAGATACTTTGCGGGCACGGTTCGAAAGAGGGGCATGCGGTACGCGCTGTTTCTTGGATCATGTGCTGCGGCTTTGCAAGCTCGGCACAACGGAGCAACAATTGATAGACGCATGGAATATGATACATGCCGGCATTCCGGACGAAGCATGGGAAACGATCAAGAAATGGCGCACCGAGGGTTGCCGCACCTATCTCATGTCGAACACAGACGCCGTTCATTGGCAGCATACCCTGTCGCTTTATCGGCAGCAAGTGGAGAGTCTGTTTGATGGCGTGTTCTTATCCTTTGAACTGGGGATGACAAAACCCTCTAAGACGTTCTTCTTGCACGTGGATAATGCGATTGACGATGGGCAGACGATCTTCGTAGATGACATGGAAGCCAACCGCCTTGCCGCACAACAATCCGTCGGCTGGCAGACATGCGCAAGTATAGAAGAACTAAAATAATAAACAACCATGAACCATTGTCCGCATAGTAACATAGAATGCCCTTGCACGAAGGAAGCATGTCCTCGTCACGGAAAGAGATTCTCAATTCGTTATAAGGAAAATATAACTGACACTGACCACTACACATAGTAACCTCCCCATCTGGCTTGGTACTTTTTTAGACAAATCTAACCAAAAACATACCAAGCTAAACGGAATGGAGAATCTGATTAACGAACGAAAGAAGGAATAATGAAAACGATCGAAGTAGTAGCGGCAATTATCTTTGACGAGCAGGGACGCATCTTTGCTACGCAACGGGGATATGGCGAGTGGAAGGATTGGTGGGAGTTCCCGGGAGGAAAGATCGAAGCCGGAGAAACAGCACAGGAAGCGTTAAGGCGTGAGATCAAAGAAGAGTTAGATGCGGAGCTTGAAGTCGGCGAACTCTTACGAACGATTGATTACGACTATCCTTCCTTCCATCTGACGATGCATTGCTTCAAGTGCCGCCTGGCTGATGGACATATGACTCTCTTGGAGCACGAAGCCGCAAAATGGCTTAAACCGGCAGACTTGGACTCGGTGAAGTGGTTACCGGCAGATGAAGAAATAATTAACGAACTAAAACACTAACCTCCCCACACATAGCTTGGTACTTTTTTGAACAAAATCACTCAAAAACATACCAAGCCAAACAATTGATCAAGTGAAAAAAATTTTTATCACATTATTCACGATCATAAGCACTATAGTTATGGCACAGACTCGTTTTTATAAGGGCAATTCGTCCTACTCCAGCGACATTCTTTATACCTGGGATGGCAAGTCGTTGTACAAAGGCAACTCGTCGTACAGCAGCGATATCCTCTATACCTTCGACGGCAAACATGTCTATCGCGGACGCTCGTCGTACAGCAGTGACATCCTCTATACCTGGGACGGGAAACACATCTTTAAGGGCAATTCGTCATATAGTAGCGACATCCTCTATACCTGGGATGGCAAGTCGCTGTATAAGGGTAACTCATCCTATAGTAGCGATATCATTCTGAACATTAGTGGTAATCGCGTCTATCGTGGTCACTCATCGTACAGCAGCAATATCCTTTATAACATGGACGCCCCCATTCCGGTACCTATTCTGATGATGATCTTGTAAAACCCTCCCTAACCACAATATAGCTTGGTACTTTTTTGAAAGAAATTAACCAAAAAAAATACCAAGCCAAGCCACAAACCAAGATAAATACACAACGATTATGAATATAGCAAAAGGACATGACGAGCGCGTTAAGAAGTTAGTCCTTGCGATTGGCAAGGCGTCATACCCGCGGTGCCAACTGGTTGCTGATATGGGACTGAAACAGGGCTCACGCTACATCTTCCGCCACAACTACCTCAAACCGGCATACGAGATGGGACTGGTTGAGATGGTTTATGGCAATGTGCCGACGAAACCGGAACAGGTTTATCGTCTCACCCCAAAGGGACTGGCATTATGGGAAGAGTTGACTGCCCCTCAACCTGCTAAACAGGAAAGACAGAACGCTTGTCCGCATAATAACGTTGATTGTCCTTGCGCGAAAGAAGGATGCCCGCGTCACGGAAAGTGCTGCGAGTGCGTAAAGCATCATAGAGAACACGGAACTAAACTCCCCACCTGCTTACGAGGAATTGAGTGGGAGAAATAATTTTTGATAATACCGGTAATTTTTGACGAACCACAACTATATGTCGCAGAAAGTATCCATACGATTCTACAAAGACAGCAAAGTGCAGCGGATTTCCTCTATGCTCAAATCAATGAAGCAAAAGATTGCTGATGACGTTAGGTTTGGCGATATTGCTGCTCTGACTGAGATGTGGGTGCAGTATGAGATGACGCGATTCGTCGTCACGGAGTCCTTCCTTGAAGAAGATGAAGGCTATAAATATGACCCATATAGCCTTTATATTGAGCGGGAAGTAGAGGACGATTATTCGGACGAACTCAAAGACCTAATTAAGCGATAAATGCGCAAAGCGATGAAGACATTGTTGATCATACTGGCGGTAGTGGCTGTTGTGGCTATTACGGCTATGCTCGTTCTGCGCCATCCGGCGTTCGGACGGAGAATGTCGGCGGAGCGTAAGGCACGTATAGAAGCGTCGCCTAACTACCGCGACGGCATGTTCCAAAACGAAGAACCCACGCCGCAGTTCAGCCGCTCTATGCCCGCGATGCTGTGGGATTTCATTGTAAACCCGCCCAAAGACCGTACGCCCAAAGAACCGCTTCCGGCTGTCAAGACCGACCTGAAGAACCTGCCGACAGACCGCGACTGGCTCGTTTGGTTCGGACACTCGTCGTATCTTTTCTGCCTCAACGGCAAGCGCTATCTCGTGGACCCGCTGCTCAAGATGGAGTTTCCCCCTTCGGTCATGATGAAACCCTTTGCAGGCACGGACATCTACACGCCGGATGACATGCCCGACATCGACGTGCTTATCATCTCCCACGAGCACTGGGATCACCTCGACTACGCCACTTTGCGCGATCTGCGACCCAAAGTGAAGCACGTCGTTTGTCCGCTCGGTGTCGCCGAGTATCTTGAATACTGGCACTACGACAAGTCTATCATCACCGAATTAGATTGGTATGACCATACGGCGCAAGCAGATCGGAAGAAATGTCAAATGTCAAATGTCCAATGTCAAATCACGTGCCTTCCGACACGGCACTTTAGCAATCGTCTGTTGGGAGCACGTAATCAAACGCTCTGGGCTGCGTTCATGGTTGAAGATGCCGGTCGCAAGGTCTATGTCGGCGGCGACGGAGGCTATGACGGTCGTTTCAAGCGAGTCCGCGAACAGTTTGGACAGGTTGATTTGGCACTACTCGAAAACGGGCAATATAACAACGACTGGCCGTTGATTCACTCCACGCCGGAAGATCTGGAGCACGCCATCATGGACCTGCAAGCCAAAGCGGTCTTCACCGTCCATCACGACAAGTTCGCCCTTGCCAAACACCCCTGGTCCGAACCCGACAGCGTGGCTCGCTCTATCGCCGAACGGAATGCCATCCACCTATTGGACCAACCCATCGGAACAGTAATATATTTTTAATACAAGCCCCCAACTGGCTTGTATAAATTTCCGCACCATGCCTCACCATATACTTCGCATTTTTTATACAAGTCTCAGTACTGGCTTGTATAAATTTGTGGTTCTGGCTTGTATTAATTTTGAGTATTTTTTTTATACAAGCAGCCCATTTGGCGTAATTTACACAAAAAAAGAGTGCCGTAGCACCCTTAGTCAATTTGTGAAACACGTCTCACATTTTTAATTTTCCAATCGCGATTGGAATTTTCAATCACACCTCTATGTGTTTCGCGGGATCAAAACCATTACGGCTATACTCGCCGTGAGAAATGTAACCGAGTTGGTTAGAGAGAATACGTGTGTTGCCTATCTGCGCTTCAATATTACGATGCGAGTGGCCGTAAATCCAGTAGTCAATACCCGAATCGGCTATATATTCGCCTAACTCCACCGTAAAAGCCCCATTAATGGTACTACCGCGGAATTCTTCGGCGGTGCAGAGTTGCGTCGGCACATGGTGCGTAAGAACGATTTTTGTCTTAGTCTGGCTCTCTTTAACCGCCTTTCTGACAAAGTCGAAGCAACGTTCGTGCTCCTCATTGAAATCATCCGCCGTCAAGCGATGGCCGTTATACAAGATGCGATAAAAATCACTCACACCTTTCTCCGTTTGGTAGGCATTAAACGGCTCTATGAACGACCATAGCGTCGATACGATGATATCCACGTCCTGCAGATGCACAACGCTATTATAATACGCGTGTACGTTTGGACGAATCTCTTTGCAATACCCTTCGGACATCGTGGCCAAGTCGTAATAGCCGTAGAAATCATGGTTGCCGAGGCAGACGATGACTTGCTGATAATGCTTACTTGCCCAGTTCCAGAACGCATATTGCGAGTACGTATCGCGACCTGATTCCGGCACGTCCAAATACGCCGAATCGCCAGCAATAAGCAATATATCGCCCGTTACTTCCAACGGATGATTCTCGAGCCACACGCGATTTTCGTTGAACTCCAGATGCAGGTCGCTCACAAATTGTATCTTCATAATGCTAATATTTGCGCCACGCGAGTTAAGGCACGGCAGAACAACAGATAATTACGTGCGTCGGACACGTCTAACAAATCATTTAATAACGGACTATCTTCCTCTCGATCCAATTCCTTTTGTAACATGTCCGCATAAAACTGACGATGTTCTTCCGAGAGCATTTTCTTTAGGTCGGAAGCCATCCATTCAGCACCAGCTACCACAATATCAAAATACTCGGCATCAATATCTATCTCCGAAGGAAGGGTGGTGCTGTTGAGAGCATAAGCCACATATACATTTTGCAAGATAAATACCATATCCGAAGCATCTTTCTTAGTTGTGAGATGGCGGTCTGCCCACGCATCCAACTTAATCAGAAACTGTCCACTTAATGATGCGATCCGAAAAGAGAAGGCCTGATCAACATGCACACTTTCAGCATGTTTCATTACGTCTTCAAAACACCGGACGGACATTACAGGAGAACCTTCCGGAGGCCATGCCACTTGCTCACGTTCAGCGATTTCTCCAAAAGGTACGATATCCACTTCATAGCGATTTTGTTTATTGGCACCTTGGTAAATAAACCGTTGTTTCGCCTGCGCTTTAACAAAATCGTGTTGTAATAGTATCTCTGTCAGATGCTCATACTGCGTCCAATCTCGTAACAACACAGCTACGTCCAAATCCAATGTTCGACGTGGCGCGTTTTGCACTTTCAATAACCGTAATGCCAAATCGCGCGCAGCGGCCCCTACTACGTACACCTCCGCACCAATTTGTTGATAGCAAGTGGCTAAGGCCTGTAGAGTTTCTACAAGCAGATCATTTTGCAAATCCTCTCGATGTATTGTGTAATCCATAACTATAATAGCGGTTTTATGCGTTCTGCTGCTTCTATGCAACGGTCGTCTTCCGTGGCTAACAAATCAGCATAGACGACCAATAACGGAGTCTTTTCTGCGTGCCAGAAACGCTTGTATACGAATATCTCACCTTGCGGATTTGGAATCATTCGACCTGTCGCAATGAGCGCATTGGCATTTTTTTCTACATAGATATCCCACCTTTCCGGCTGAAGATAACCGTCTTGCAACGCTGCTGCAGGTTCACCACCCCAAGTGCATGAAGGCGGTAATATGATGTCTTGCCAGTTGTTTTTTACTACCGGCGAAAGAAATGTGAAACGACTTATGAGAAGTTTCTGTTTCAATGTCTCCGCATAACTATGCGCCCATCTGTCAATAAGAGTAGCGCGTTTGCGTACAAGCCGAGCCTTGCCATTGTCGATGAGAAAACCACGTTCTGTTAATGCGGCTAAAGTGCTATGTACCGAACCAACAGAGACTCCTGCTATAGTTGCAATCTCCCGAATCGTTTTGTTCGCACACTCCTTGTCTTGAAGGAGATGAAAGATGATTTGTAATTCTGCTTTTTGCATGTGTCGTTCAGTTATTTGCTTTTGTTCAATATTTTTGAACATGACTATATTTTTGAACAAATCTGCTGCAAAAGTACTAATTTTCTTTTATATATACAAATTTTTTTATTGGAAAATACAAATTTTCTTCATTTTTCAATAAGGAGTGCGTCAAGACGCACGACTGTGGGGCCCCCAGCAATTTTTAATTTCTGGGGAAAGCGTAGGGCAAGGCGTAGCGTTTTACGAGGGCTGCGCCCGTCGTTACGCGAGCCTTAGCCCAAGCGCAAGACAGATGAGTAGCGTAGCCGACACTTTCAGAAGCCTTCATCATTCCGATGAGGGCTTCTTTGTATATGTGGCTTAGTTACCGTGTTCTGCATCATATGCAGCACCACAAACGGACCATAAATACGCGGTGAGCGTCTTCTTGCCGCCCGCTTGGTCCTTCTGTGCGAGGAACGCAGCCTGGTCGGAGGCCATGTTCATCAGGTCTTTGCGGCGCAAAGCGACAGCCTTGCTCACGAAGCAGTCGACACGCCGCTTGCACTCGTTTTTCATTTAGATGATGTATGATGCAGCAACCATGTGACGCCAAAGCCGAAGAAAGCATAGTTGCGGGGTGAAGAGAGGAAAGGCTCCGAGTGGTAGAGATTGAAACCGGCGTAGGCATCGAGTTGCACATGCGGGTGAACCATATACGTGACGCCGAAATCGAGATTGATGTCATAAACGGTATAGGTGCGCTTTGGATCATCCTCATGGACGGCATCGGGGTCGAAGATATTGTAACTCTCGACGAACACGCCTAACTTCTCAGTTGGCGTAAAATTAAAGGCCAGTGAAGCAAACACATCGGGTGTCGGCGCCCAGTCTACCCAGTCCACACATACATCATATCCGATTGTAAACCAGTCGGTTATGTCATTCTCAAAGAGAAAGTCTATCGAGCCGGAGATGGGATGATACTCGGCATCGAACTTAGTAAGCGGTACACCGAGATTGAGAAGCAGACTGGTACGCGGAATCCAACGGAGATTCGGTTGCTCTGAGCCTTGCCACAAGCGTATTTTGGAACCAACCCACAGCGGTTCAGGTATGTATTGAACATCGGGCAAGGTGTTGATCTCATAAGGTTTGTCATCCACCGCCAAGATACCCGTATATTCCAGCCGCAGTTCCGCCCACTCGCTGAGTCCAAAGCGAAACAAAACGGTAGGCAAAGTCAGTTCGTGCATGCCCATAAGGTGCGCCGCTTCGAACCCCGTCTCCCACTGAATAGATCCTCGGTCAAGGATGTTCGTACCAGTTCCCATGCCCGGACGATCTGCCTCGGCATGGATGTCATGCCGTTCTGCCAACACGCTACAAGAGAACAGCACAAGCGATGCTATTATGTAAGCCCTTTTTACCATACAGCTTGTGCGAAAGAGACGGTCATCCAGGTGCAGCAGACTATTTTTATAATGTTGCCGATCATCATGCCCAGGCAACCGGTGAATCCGAGATTAGGTTCGTCAGCCGTAATATTTTTACCTATCCAATCCAAGATCTTTGTTCCTAATGCAATCATCCCGATCATGCCGATAAACAAGCCGATCTGTATTCCCAACATGCTACCGTAATACCGATAAGGCGATTCGCCTTTCCGTTTGGTTTCCCAAAGGGGTATTGCGTAGTCAAAGATAGTTATGCTTACAGCAATGATACCCCATATGAGCAACATCTGCCATGAGAAATCCACGCGGTCGGTGGCTTGTGCAATCCATAGGCCGATGTACGCCAACAACAATCCCGGCAAACCGGGGAAGATGCTGCCAATCAATCCGACCAGCAAGCATATCCCCGCAAGTATCAAAAGATTTGTTTCCATAAATCAGTTATTTAGTCATCCAACCCGACGTACTCGAACTTACGATTAAAGATGAGTTCGAGACGGTTGCTCAGTTCGGCTTTCCATCGGAAGTCATCTTTGCTCCACTCGGTAACAAAGTCTTTCGGGAACTGAGCCGCGATGTATTTGCGCACGGGTTCAGGAAGAAGCGCATCGGGGACACGTTGCTGTCCGCAATCCACCTTTGTCAGCTCGCCGGATTTGTCGAACTCCACCTTGGTGCCGTTGGAGAACCGCACATCGTACTCGGTGTCCAGGATGTCTTTTTCCATAGTTATGACAGATACATCGTTTGGGTTGAAATGGGTGTTGATAACAGACTGCGCTTGCTGCGGCAGTTCTGCAAATGCAACAACCGTTTCTTCTTTCGCGCAAGCGCTGAAACTGAATGTGCTGGCAACAAGTGCCATTAAAAATGATTTGAGTCTCATAATAGTATTGTTTTAGTTATTGATTATATTGTGCATTCGGGATTAAATCGCGGATGGTCTTTGCAACGTTGATGAAGTGGTCGGCGATACGCTCGGCGTTTTGCGCGAGCGAGATATACTCGGTGCCGACCTGCGGATTGCAAATATCAAGCGCCAAGCGCTGGATATGATTGCGCTCCATCTCATCGGTCAATTGGTCGATGTCATCTTCTATTTGGTTCGCGCGTCCGAGGGCAGACAGGTCGAGTTTATGATACGCCTGCATGGTGGCTTCGTAGAGCGCGTTGATCAGTTCTTCCATGTGCCAAATCTCCTTGAGCGCATAGCCGGAGAACTGCGCGTCTTGTTTCTGCAGGCTGTCAGCGTACTCGACGATGTTCTCTGCGTAGTCACCGATACGCTCTAGGTCGCTGACCGTACGAATGGTAGAGACAAGGTATTGATGGTCGTAGTCGTTCAGTTGTTTGCCGGACAAGAGCACCGAATAACGCACCAACTCGCGGTTGAGAAAATTGAGTTCTTTTTCGGTCTTGCGGAAGTCCTCTATCTCCGTGTAATCGAGCGTAGTAACGATCTTTATCGCCCGCCGGAAATTGGTGATCGCGAGCAACGACATGTTCTCAATCTCGGCCTTGAGTTGTCGCACCGCAACTACAGGTGTTCGCAACATCTGTTCGTCGAGGAAATAGAAATGCGGAGCGTCCGGTTCTGCCACTTTGGGTTTGTCTTTAATAAGGCGGCAAGAGATGTTCACCAGCCCGTTTGTCAGCGGCATCGCCACGAGCATCGTGCAGACATTGAATACCGTGTGGAACATCGCCAGTTGTACTTGCGGCGCGTGCGGGAAGAAGTCCGCGAAGAGTGTACTGAACGACATCGAACCCTTTGTTACGAGCCACATACCCCACGCAATGAGCATAAAGATCACCACACCCATCGTGTTGAAGAGCAGGTGAATCATCGCCGTGCGCTTGGCGTTCGTGCCACTCGTCCAACCGGCAAGGATCGCTACGACGCACGAACCGATATTCGAACCCATGGTAAGGTAGATGCCCTGATCAAGCGCAATCAAGCCCGCTACTACCATCGTTATGGCAACCGAGGTCATCACAGACGAAGACTGAATAATCGCCGTCAGCACGGCACCTACTACCACCAGCAGAAAAGGATTTTGAATACTTGCCAGGAACAGGCGCACGCCTTCCAGCGCCGCAAAATCCGTCATGGAGTGCGACATCATATTCAGGCCGACAAACAGCAGACCAAAACCGGTGATAATACCTCCGGTCATCTTCCATCCGTCCGTCTTGCCAAAGAGCATCATAAACGCACCGATACCGGCAAAGGCGGCGAAGATGAGGTTGGTAGATATGCTGTTAGCGCCGAACATTCCCAATGCTACTAACTGCGCCGTGACCGTCGTACCGATGTTTGAGCCGTAGATGACTGCGGCCGCTTGCGTGAGCGACATGATACCTACGTTTACAAATCCGATCACCATCACCGTCACGGCTCCACTACTCTGGATCGCGGCTGTGCCAACCGTTCCGATACCTACACCCAACCAACGTTGCAGCCAGCCGCTACCGCCGCCTTTGCTGGCTTGGTTAAACATCCGCTTAAGGCGCTTACTGCTGGCACTCTCCAGATTACTACTCATCATCTGACACGCCACGAGAAACACTCCGATTCCCGCCGTTAGCGTCAAAATGGCGCTAATAATTGCTAATGTATCCATACTAAATAATTCCCTTCGCCTTTAATAATCCAACCACTACCAAGGCGATAAATGTGATGATCACTATCGCTCTCAACAGATGGTAAATCAATTGTGTTCTTGAATGTTTCATATTCTATTCGTTTTGTACAAAAAAAATGGTACAAGCCTTTCAGCTCATACCATTTTCTTTATGTCCGTATATAGTTATAGCTCTTCAATGCTTTTCGCGGGGCATAGCGACGCACTAAACCTAACTTATGCTCGTCCGAGATAAGCGAGGTGGTATTGAGGCGCGTAAGGGACGTCAATAGGCATAGTTTCTTTGTACATTGTACATCGTCACTTTGCACATTAGTATGGGTTCCACTGAACTCATCCGCTTCGTCCCACTCGTAGTCGTCTGCCTCTATCTCAGCACACATCTCTATCAGCATGTCCTGAGCCGCGCGCTTCTGATCCACGTACTCATCCATACACAAAGCCACAACGAAAGCACTCATCAAAATGAGTACCCACATCGGTGCATATGTACGAATAAATTGCATCTACTTTTTACACTACAAAAACTATGCCATTTTACTTTTTCTTGCTATTAAGCCAGATCACCGGAATGATGAAGATAGCCAATAAAAGCACTCCTACAATAATACTAATCTCCGCGCCTATGTCATCAAAGGCAATCCCCTCCGATAAAAACCGACATCAAAGGTGCAATAATTTTTCGGTGCATTTTTCTTTTATGTAATAACTTTTCTCCTTTTGAGCTTTTTTATTCGCGAACTTTTATTTTTTTTCGATTTTTTCTTTCCCCCCAATAAGGTGTTCGCTATGCTCACGGCTTGCGGTCTTCTCTCCGTTCAGACATTTTTTTTGACGGACAGATAGAAGTCAGGCAGCGGGGGAGAGTAGGTAGCCGGTGGCGCGTAGCGACACAAACAAAGAGCCCTCGGGGATAAATCCTCGGTGTCTCCGAAAGTGGCGGCTACCCGGAGCGTTCTCCCGACAACCGGGAGAAAGACCGTGTCCGCTCCGCCTAAGAGGGCAAATGCCTCGCTCCTTTACCCGCAGTACCATCGGCGATGCTGTCTCTCTGCCCTGTGCCCTCGCCCCTCTCCGCTCCGCTGCTCTCCGCTGTGTGTGGGCGCTGCTGCCCTCTCCGCCATGCCCTCTCTGCTGCTGCCCTCTCTCCCGCCTCTCCCCCGCCATGCCCTCTCCGCGCGGCTCTGCCGCGCTTGCCCCTCTGCGCCCGCCTCTCCCCCGCCATGCCCTCTCCGCGCGGCTCCGCCTGTACCCTCGCTGTTTAGCTTGTATAAATTTCCGCACCATGCCTCACCATATACTTCGCATTTTTTATACAAGTCTCAGTACTGGCTTGTATAAATTTGTGGTTCTGGCTTGTATTAATTTTGAGTATTTTTTTTATACAAGCCACCCCAAAACTGCCTTCCCCAACTAGCTTGTATAAATTCATCCCTC
>JAFPGA010000137.1 GCA_017423085.1 Paludibacteraceae bacterium
CCAATTGGTTTTGTTTATAGTACACGACCCCGATGTTGTTCAACGAGGTTGCGACCGGCAAACTATACTTGCCCAGTTCTTTTTGGCGGATTTTCAATGAGCGTTCATGGCAGGTCAGGGCGTTCTTGTAGTCCTTTTTGATGAGGTACAGTTCGCCCAATATATTCAGTGCTTCCGAGGCGGCAATAGAATTTTTTCCCCGCAGTTTTTCCCGGATGGCGAGTGAGCGCTGACACCATTCGAACGCTTTGTCGTATTCTTTCTGCAGTTTGTAGATGGCGCCTAATTGGAAACAAGCTGTAGCCATCTGTCCGCTTTCTTCCCCGTATTGTGTTCCGGCAATGCGGTAGGCGCGTTCAAAATATGTCTTAGCCAGCTCACGGTCCGCCATGATGTCCATTACGAACTGTCCGGCCTGGAGCTGGTAATCCACGTTGAGTGTATCCAGAGCAGCGCGTTTCTGAATGTAGAAATTGGCGCTGTCGTTCTGAAAACGAGAGAGGAAAGAGGAGTACAGACGGAAATAGTCCTCCGCCAGTTCGCGTTTCTGTTGCGCAGTCAGTGCGCGCAGTTGATCGAGTTGTGCTTGTGCTTCATCGATGGTCTGCTGTGCGCGGCGTATCTGCGTTTCCTGTTCGCGGATAGCCGCTTCACGTGCCTCCATGTCCCCTTTCTCCCGCACCAGTCGTTCCGCCTCTTCGGGGTTACCGCTTTCGATAGCCGTCTGAATCAATGCCGTGAGGGAGTCCAGCCGTTCGTAGTCCGTTCGAGCCAGTCTGTCAGACATTGTCTGCAGCAGCGGTTCGAACCGTTCGTACTGTCCTTCCAGTTCCGCCAATCGCCGGTTGAACTCCTGTTCGTTCAACTCTTTGGCAGCCAGTTGCCGCTCCAGTTCCGCCAGGCGCGCCTGGTAGTACAGCTCCACGTTCTCCCGTGCTTTGGCTTCGATCTGTTCTTTGTCCTGCTGCAACTGTGCCCGGCTGACCAGCAGTATCTCCAGCGGCACTTTGTCGGAGCACGGCAGTTTCTTGCCAATCAGTTCCTGTTCCGCCAGTTCGTAACCGGATTTGACGACACTGGAGATGGCGTACGGGTCTCCGTTCTCCAGGTTATACAGCAGCAGAGAGAATGTGCCTTGTGTTTGGCTTTGTACGGCATTGTGCGAGCCTCTGATACGTATGACGGCGCCATCGACCGGCATGCCGGGGTGGTTCTTACGGGCGATCGTACGCACGGTGCCTTCCTGCGTTACGGCGAATAGACTGCACGCAAGAAGCAAAGAGTTGACTATGAGGAATATACGTTTCATGGTTCTACGAGTATGACCACTCCTTCGCCGCAAGGCATGTCGAGTGTGTCTGTGTGGTGATTGACGGTAACGGGGTAACACATCTGTTGCCCGGCAATAGGGATGTTGTATTCAATCCGCCCGTCCGCATCGCTCTGTACCGGATGTCCGTCCACGGTGACGTGCGCTGTCTGCGGATGCGGCAGACCGATGATCCGGAAACGCACCTGTCCGTACAGATCCGCGTCGCGCCGTACGGGCAAGGTCATCTCTTTTTGCAGCGTGAGGGTGGTGTCCAAGGGGAGATAGCCTTTGGCGAATGCCGTGACGCGCACTTCCTGTCCGATGTAACGGGGCGGTATATTACGCAGCACAGCCGTCTCTTCCGGTGTTGCCAGCGTGTCATCTTTCTGCTCGTTGTCCAGATACAGCCGCAGTGCGATATCCGCACAAGGGGGCAAGGCGGTGTTGTGCGGAGTCGTTTCTTCCAGGTGTATCGTTACGTCCACGGTCTGTGACAGGTACCAGGTCAGTCCCAGTGCAGCTGCAATGAGCATGGCGGCGACGGTGGCGATGATGCGTCGTGTTCTGCGGCGTTGCCGGTCGCGCAGCAGCAGTCCGTCGAAATCGAGTTGCAGCATACGCGCCACCACCATGAGCATGGCGCGGTCGTAGGCTTGACGGCGCGAACCGATGCCGGCTTCGTGAATGTTAATACCTAATATAGAGTGATCCTGCAGCGGGTCGGGATGCTTGGGGAAATGGCGTCGCAGCGCTTCGGGGAAACATTCCGTTTCGGGATTGCCACTATAGGGCACACCGCTCACAATGACGGGAATGATGCTGTCTCTACGTCCCAGCGAAACGAAATAGTCGATACCGCTGTTGATGTACGCCGATCGGGCAGCCTTGGGCGAGCAGACCACAATCAGGTAGCGTGAACGCTCCATGCGGCTTTTTAACTCGAGCATCAACTCCTCGCCGGCATGCATGTCGTTCAGGTAACAATAGAGCGGCTTGATGTGCTTCGGAATAGATGCATTCTGCCGGCATAACACGGCGGGCAGCCGGTAACGCTCTATCGTGTGCTGTAAATGCACAGCTTCCTTCGCATCCGTGCTCTGGAAACTGATAAACGCAAAATATTGATATTCTTGTAGCTCGTCCATAAATCAGATAACCGGTCTTTTTGCCAAATGGGCAATGATAGTGGGGTAGGTGTCAAAATCGATGTCGGTCACATTGTTGGGATGAACACAGATCCGCAGGGTGCGGCAGCATGCTTTTTCCCGTGCTGCGACGAAGAAGGTCTGTATCATCAAATCGATTTTTTGCTCGGTGGAGAACTCCGCCGGCAGATCGACGAACTTGTTCCCCATCACCGCCACATTGACCTCATCATGCTTGTAATGCGGATCAGACAGATTGCGCCACATCTGCTTCAGACAACGGATATATTCCTCTTTGGTGATTTCGATTGTACCGTTGGGTTGCAAGCGTGTGAAGGCGACACATGCATACGGCTCATCCCCGACCTTCACGCCGCATACGGAGCCTAAGCCGTATTGTTTTTTTCTGCCGGGCAGGTTCTCGTTCACACTCCGCGGCACGCGGTGCTCCAACGCGGCATCTATCTGCTCGTCAAGGTTGATGTGCTGCTGCCGGCATAATTGGAGGAAAGCGCCGTGCAGTGTACGGGGACTGATGATGCGGTCCAACTCGGTATCAAACGTGTCCACGGTGTGAATCACTTTCAAGCCCTTCTGCTGCAGCACGTCGCAGCACTCAATGATGATGCTGATGTCCGTGTTCTTGTCTTTATACACAGCTTTCGTTCGCGGCCAGTTGAACAGCAGCGCCACTCCGGCAATCAGCACCAACGCCACAGCGGGCACCCATACATGGTACGCGCAGAACGGGATGATCTGACGCAGCCACAGCGCTTCCTCGTCCGGCAAGAAGGCGATCAGTGACGCAATAAGTGTGATGGCGACAAACAGCCAGGACAAGGTGTCACGCACGGTTAACCATACCAGTGTCTTCCAGTGCAGCAGAGCATAGTCTGTTTTGTTGTTTTTTTCCATATGCGGGTGTGCTGTTTCAGTCTTCTAAGGGATGGTGAATACGATAGACAAGCGTGTTGGGGAAGACATAGTGCGAGTGCTCTTTGCCCGAGCGGTACAGGGCGCGGAACAGCACATCGCGGCCGTCTATGTCCGCCATGATGAGGCACGGACCGTCCAAGCCCCACAATTCTTTTTTCAGGTTGCTTGTCATGATCGGTTGGGAGAAATAGTCTGCCAGTACCGGTTCGTAGTCCGGTATCTCGATGTCGTAGCACAGACAGGTGTCGTTGAGGTAGATGCGTTGCAACGAGCAGAGCAGCAGCACCTCATGAGGCAAACGACGGTTCTCGCAGTCGATGATCCTCTTCCACGCGCCGGTATCGCAGCGGAAGCGTGTACCGGCTTCGTGTGCTGCGGCGTACTCGTCCGGCGACACGAGGATCGTTCCTATAAAACGCTTGTTCTCGTCCCGCAGCACCGTCTTGAGGTAGAATCCGTGTTGGTTGAAAAAACTGTACGCTTTCTCCTGTCCCCTGTAGCGCAGATGGGCGTAGTGCCACAGTGTGCGCTGCCGCTCCGCTACGCAATAGGCTGCCAGCATCGCGCTATCCGTCTTATCGGCAGACAGGGTGGTGTAGTGCGTCTCGCAGCAGACCGTGTCCCCCTCTGTCGTATAGGTGTCGTACGCAAGTCCGTGTGTGTAGGTCGGACTCGATTTCTGCAGTTTGTGCAGCGCATTCTGTGTCCGAACCTCCACGGTGTAGAAGCTGTTGTTCAGCGGGTCGCGCAGCGAACTGCATACCCCCGCCAAATAGACACCGAATGCCAGGATATAGACCGCCAGCATGATACGCTCCGACAGATACCAACGCCGTTCTTCCTTCGGGAAATGCACCCGGATCTGACGGCCCAGCAGCATCAGCGACCCCCAGAACAAGAGCCACACGACGCAGTTGATGATAAGATACAACAGATAACCGTCATACTCGAAACAGATCATCACAATGTATCCTATCAGGTTGATAATGACCATGGTGATGAACGTCCAAGCCAGTGCCACAGCGTTCGGACGGCGGGCGTAGAAAGCGACTATCGTATAGATGCCGACCGCAATATAGATCAGATCCGTCAGGATACGCAACGTCATGTACAAAGGAGTCATGGCGCCCTGTTGATAAGTGCCAAGCATATTGAGTACCGTCAAAACCACACTCGTGCCGACAGCACCCCACAAAAAGAAATGCACCCAAGGAGATAATTTTGATTGAGCCATAAGAGGTGAGTGTTTTTTCGGCTGCAAAGTTACTACAAAAATTTCATATGCGCAAGGTTTTTCGGCTATTTTACTGAAAAAATTATCAAAACCTTGCATATGTGCAAAATTTATAGTAATTTTGCAGCCGGATTGTGCGCGTGGTGCATGTATGCGCGCTCGCAATATAATAAGTAATTATGACGATAGCTATTTTTGGAAACGCGATGAAGTCGCAGACGCTGACGGAAGTGCAGCATATTCTCGAGTTCATGACCGGGAAAGGGATACATGTACTGCTGTCCCAAGAATTGCGACAAGAGTTAAACCTGCGTGAATACCCCGGTTTTCCGGAGAACTGGAACGGAGAGCAACAGCCGGAGAATGTGTATGGCGAGCCGATTGATTTTGCCTTATCGGTAGGCGGCGACGGTACGTTCCTCACCAGTGCTGCAGCCATCGGGGATAAGAACATTCCTATCCTCGGCGTTAACTGCGGGCACTTGGGATTCCTGGCAGAAGTGCAGACGCAGGATCTGGATGATATATTGCAGAAGCTGGTCGATGGTCAATACACGATTGAGCGTCGCAGTCTGCTGCGTCTGAGTGTATTGGACAAAGACGGCATTCCCCGCGATGACCTGATCTTGTCACCGAATGCGCTCAACGAGATCGCCATCTTGAAACAAGGTCTGACGAACATGCTGACCATCGAAACCAAGGTCAACGGCGAGTTGCTGCACACCTACCATTCGGACGGTTTGGTCATCGCCACACCGACCGGCAGCACCGCGTACAACCTCTCCATCGGCGGACCGCTGTTAGTGCCGCAGAGCCGTGGAATCATCCTTACGCCTATCGCTCCGCACAGCTTGACGGTACGGCCGATTGTGATGCTGGACGAATGGACGTTCGATTTCAAGATCAGCAGCCGCTACGACGCGTACATGGTGTCGGTTGATGGTCGCAGCCAAAGCCTGAGTACAGACATGAGTCTGCACATCGAGCGTGCGCCCTACACCGTCAAGGTAGTACAACTGGGAGACAACAGTTTCCTCAAGAGTCTGCGGGCGAAGCTGAATTGGGGGAAATGAGAAATTAAAAATTAAGAAATAATCGTGCCCGTAAGGGCTAAGAATTAAAAATTTGGAATTAGTTATAGTTCATGCTAAGTTCTATTGTTTGGGATTTTGATCCTATTCTGCTCCACTTCGGAAATATGGAAATCCGTTGGTACGGATTGATGTGGGCAATTGGTTTATATGTGTGCTGGAAGATCAACGAGATCATGTACAAGAAAGAGAACTGTCCCGCCGAATGGCCCGACCAGCTCTTCTTCTGGATGGCAGCCGGTGTGATCATCGGTGCGCGTCTCGGGCACTGCTGGTTCTATGAATGGCACCAATACGGTCAACCGTGGCATTTGTTCGGTTGGGAGTTCACCTACCGCAACCCCTATATCGAGAACCCGCTGCGGCTCATCAAGATCTGGGAAGGCGGTTTGAGCAGTCATGGCGGTGCGATCGGTCTGATCATTGCGGCTATATTGCTCAACAAATACAAATACAGTCGCTATCCGCAGTTCGGTACCAGTTGGCTGTGGATCCTCGATCGTCTGTGCGTCGGTGTCTGTATCACCGGTGCGCTCATTCGTCTGGGCAACCTGTTCAACAGTGAGATCTACGGCGGTCCGACTGACCTGCCTTGGGGTTTCCAGTTCGTGCTGGATCCGCACACACCCATCGACCCGAGCACCGGAGAACCCGCAGCTTGTCACCCGACGCAGATATACGAGATCTTGTACTGTCTGGTAGCCTTCGCGGTGACCTATCCGATGTATAAGTTCACCCAGGCACGTCGTCGCGAAGGACTGCTGCTCGGAGTGTTCCTGGAGATCATCTTCTTCACCCGTTTCTGCCTGGAGTTCATCAAACTCGACCAAGAAGCGTTCGAAGCAGGACACCTCTTCAATATGGGACAGCTGCTCAGTCTGCCGTTCATTGCACTCGGTATATACCTTATTATACGCGCGTATAAGCGACCGCTCAGTCCGGTAGTCGATAAACAACCCGAGTCTTTAGACCCGAAATACAGAAAAAACGAGAAAGCGAAGAAATGACGAAGCAAGATTTACGAATCATCTATTTAGGTACGCCGGAGTTTGCCGTAGCGAGTCTGCGGGCGCTGGTGGAAGGCGGATATAATGTGGTTGCTGTGGTGACGATGCCGGACAAACCTGCCGGTCGCGGACACCAGATGCAGTTCTCGGACGTGAAGAAATACGCGTTGGAAGTGGGGCTTCCGGTGCTGCAACCGGAGAAACTGAAAGACGAAGCGTTCATCGAAGAACTGCGTTCGTATCATGCCGATTTGCAGATCGTGGTAGCGTTCCGTATGTTACCGGAAGTAGTGTGGACGATGCCGCGCCTCGGCACGTTCAACCTGCACGCTTCGCTGTTACCGCAGTACCGCGGCGCAGCGCCGATCAACTGGGCAGTGATGAACGGAGACAAAGAGACCGGTGCCACGACCTTCATGCTCAAGCACGAGATCGACACGGGTAACATGATTCTGCAGGAACGGATACCTATCGGCGAAGATGAGAACGTCGGTTCGGTACATGACCGGTTAATGGAGATGGGCAC
>JAFPGA010000138.1 GCA_017423085.1 Paludibacteraceae bacterium
ATTCGTAGTAGGGAGACTATCTGCATAGTATATACTCCCTCTGTAGTCTCCCTCTACTACTTTTTGAAAAATTATTTATGGAAGCCTTAGACGACATACTGAAGAAGCGCAGAAGTTGGGCGGTTATGCTTGGTTTGCTAAAACCGTACATAGCACCGCAAAACGAACGGATGCTACGACCTGCCGAGGAGCAATGGAACGCTATCCCACTCCAACGGCAACGGCAGATTTGGGTCACGCTGTGGGAGCAGAAATTGCGTGGTGTGGCTATTAAAGATCATCCGTACTACGCTATCAAAGATTGCGTGCCGATGCCTTATAATTGGAACGGCACCGAGCACATAAAAAGTATGATGGCAAATTTCAAGATGGTTAGTGCGAAGTACTACAACCGTTACGGCATTTATACCGTTCAAGCCGCCGAGGCATTCCAATTGACGGATGTTAAACCTCTTAATTTCAAGAAAGATGAAAAAGAATTTGGAAAGCAATGAAGCGTTTTTGGAACGCATGATAAAGGAATTTGACACGTGGCAAGACGGGAAAAAGAAAGAGCGTGTCGCGTTGGTGGTCATTCAAGACGAGACCGGAAAGACCTCGGTTGAGTGCTTCGGTGACAATCGCGGGAAAAGTCCGCTGCTGCGGTTCATCGGCAGGATGGTCGGTGTTGTGGCAAACCGAGACGGGTTGTACGAGGCGGTGCTGATGGTTGCGAAATTCGCTTGTAAAATGCGTAACAGAAAGGCGAAGCATGAAGCGAGAAAATAAGATTCCGTTAGCGCACATCAAAGACGGGATTGAGCAGTATAAGAATACGGCATATACGTCCAAGGAATGGGAGACGTTGTTGTATGGTTGGCGGCAGAAGAAGCATTACCGCAAACGGGAGACTAACAAAGGGTGGCTCAAGACAGAGGACGCAACAAGTCTGATTCAGTACGCACTCAATGACCGAGTGAAGATCACATTCGCGCATTTTGCGACGTTCATCGTATAAACGACCACTTTTGGTCATCGGCGGAGACGAAAATTTGCACGTCTCCGCTTTTTGTTTTATCTTTGCGGTGGATTTCAGAGGAAACGGATTTTAGTTACTCGCTATCGTCCCGTATCTCTCTCGTATCCGTCTCGTAAATTAACATTATTAACCTAAACACATTTAACTATGAGTAAAATCAATTTGGAAGCACCCTTCCAATCTTTCCGAGGCAAGATTTGTAAGCACTCGAAAATTATCTTTGCTCAACGCGGGCAAACGCAGTACACCAGCCAGATTTGCAATCCACGAACGAAAGCGTACAGCGCAGAGGAACTGGCGCGTCAAGCGAAGTTCAAAACCGCGCTGACCAACGCGAGCACTGCATTGGCAGATGTTACGCAGAAAGCAGCGTACGAGACCGCTTTTGCCGGTCAGAGCAAGTACAAGAGCTTGCGCGGCTATGTCATCGCAATGGAGTATGCAAAGTTGGTGTAAACCCGATGTCTAACCATTAAACCTAAATTAATTATGGGAAAAGTTGTTTTTGAGGACCCCGTACACCACATTTCGGGTAAGATCAGCAAGAAGTATCGCACCTGCTACAACTACCGTCGTTGGTCGGAACGTAAGTACACGTCTGTACACGGCGATCGCACCACTCCGGCAAGTACTGAGGAACTGAAGGTGCGTGCTCGGTTCAAAGTGGTTCGTCAAGCGGCTCTTGAGCGTTCGATGGATCTGATGCACCTGACGTACGACCAGATGGACTTCATCGAAGAGAAGAAGACCCGTCCGAACTTCAAGTACACAACCTACAAAGGTTGGTTGTTCGGCAAGGCATGGAAGTGCTACGATGAAAGCACGAACACGGTGAACATGCCGGAGCGACTGAAAACCATCGGATAAAGGAGGTGAGTTATGAAGAAG
>JAFPGA010000139.1 GCA_017423085.1 Paludibacteraceae bacterium
ATGGGACGCATCTCTATCAACCTGCCTACCCCGCGCAAGAACACGCTGCAACTGGAGTATAACGACCGGTACGTATGGTCGGAAGTGGATGATTTTGACCGGATGCTACGGGAGAACTCGATGGGTTGGGGCAACTTCGATTTCACGGCATACGCTTTCGAAGCGCTACACCGTGACACGCTGTGCGTCAATACAGCAATTCGGCAGCGACAAATTCAGTTTCACTGGTTTGCGGACTGGACTCCTAACTTAGAGACGCATGCTTATGTCCGCGCCGGATGGCAGCCCGGAGCTATCAGCCGTCAGCCGTCAGCTATCAGCCCTTCCACTGTCAGTTATCAGTCCTTGTCCCTTATCGCACGTATGAGTTGGGGCGAACGCAAATACGACGGCTACTTCATGCGCCGCTACGCCTACTCGTCCAAATACCCCGTGCTCTACCTGGGTCTGGAAGCCGGTCACTGGAGTATCAGCGATCAGCCATCAGCCGCCAGCAGTCAGATATACTGTCATTTGCGTCTCATGCTCACCCAGCACGCCAATCTCGGCATGGGTGGTACCTTGACGTACGCGCTACAAGCGGGTGCAATCTTCGGACACGTGCCACAGACTATGCTTTGGCAAGCGTCAGCCAACCAAGGCTTCGCGTATGACCCCTACCGCTTCACGCTGCTGCACGGCAACCAACTGCTCGCAGACAAGTACGTCACGCTGCAAACCGAATGGAACGGTCAGGGTATTCTCTTTAACCTCATTCCCGGTGTCCGCTGGTTACACCTGCGCGAACTGGTGGAAGCGAAGGTGGCCTATGGCTACCTCAGTCCTCAGCCTTCAGCGGTCAGCAGTCAGCTCTTCTATTCCGAGATAGGAATAGGAATCGGCAACATTCTTCGTGTTGCCGACCTGTACTCTGTCTGGTCGCTCTCGCCCGACATTCAATGGGCGATGCGTTTCCGTATTCACTTGGGATTATAAGGTTGCCGGTTTGATCTCAATAGCCAAACCACCTCCGGAAGCCATACGTAACTGCAGCACATCGGCTGCAGTCACCGCCTGTTCCTCGATCTCGTAGTCGTACGGATTGGTCTGCCAGTCCGCTTCATCACCGTCCCGATAGATGGTGGCTACGTAGCTCTGTCCTTCGCTCAGCATATCCAGCGGAATCGCCACTTCGCGTGCTTCGTCCGCATTGACACCGCCGATGTACCAGTTCTCGCTACCGCGTTCCTGACGGGCGAAGATGCAGTACTCGCCTATCACACCATCAACTAATAGCGAGCGTTCCCAGTCGCAGGGTACGTCTTCGATGAAGCGGAACGCATCCGGATGCTTCATGTAGTTCTCCGGCAGGTCGCACGCCATCTGCAGCGGACTGTAGATACACACGAACAAGCCTAACTGGTTCATGAGTGTCGCATGCACACGGGTCTGCGGCATAACGGGGTTTTCGAATGCGAACACACCCGGCGTGTAATCGACCGACCCCGCCATGACACGGGTGAACGGCAGAATGGTCACATGGCTGCACGGACTGCCACCGTCAGCACTCCATGCGTTCCACTCCTGTCCGCGCACACCTTCCTGCGTCATCAGGTTCGGCCACGTGCGCTGCAGACCGGTCGGCATGACCGGCTCATGGTTATCAATAGCAATGTGGTACTTGGCTGCTGTCTCAATGATCTTGCGGTAATGCCGCACGCCCGACTGCCCTTTGTTCCACTGCAGCCCATCGACTGTACGGATGATGGGCGACACATAGCCTGTCTTGATGGCATGGATTCCATGTGCCTGATGATACGCATAGGCGGCTTCCAGCTGCTGCTCATAGTCAGCTGCATTACCTCCGGTCTCGTTATGTCCGATGATCTGCACACCCAGGCTGTCTGCCAACTGGCTCAAGTAGTCCATGTTCCAGTCATCATACGGTTCGGTGAACGAGAAATGTTCCCACGTCTCCCAGCCTAAGTTCCATCCTTCCGCCAACACGGCTTCAATGCCATGCTCCTTGGCAAAGCGTAAATACCGCTCCATGTTCGCCGTCGTCGCACCGTGTTTCGGTCCCTGCTCCCAGGTCATGGACTTCATGTGCATGCCCCACCATATCCCAATGAACTTCATCGGTTTGATCCAACTCGGGTCCTCGATTGCACAAGGATCGTTCAGATTGAGCATGATACGCGAAGCGACCAGCTGTTGCAAATCATCGGTAACAATGAGCATGCGCCAAGGAGTGGCAAACGGCAGTGTTTCATAAGCTTTGGTATCCAATGTCTGCTTCGTAGTATCCAGCCAGGGTGTCAGGTACAGACGCAGTGCGCCGTCTGCCATGTAGAGGTTCTGCGCCGGATAGTCATACAGCGCAGCTTCGTGTACAAAAGCAAAACCGCCATCTGCCAACTCCAGCGTGACAGGCGAACAGAGCGTATCTTTTTTCTCGGACAGCGGAGCTTTGGTCCACAGTCCTTCGTAATACTCGGTCCGCCAGGGGATAGACCAGGCATTATGGTCCGCGACAAAACGGTACTCGGACAGTTCGTCCGTGATGGTGAGTGATGTGATCTCCTGCTTGGGGAAGACATAGCGGAACGCCACGCCGTCGTCATACACGCGGAACAGGATATCCATCCGCACACCCGACTGATGCCGCAGCGCCACCTTCATCTCATAATGCTCGTCTTGAATGAAGCGCTCTTCGCCCCACACGGTCTCCCATTGGTCGGAATAGAACTTACTCTCCGTGCCGGTCATCTCAAACCCGCGCGTCAAGTCCTGCTCGGCACAGACAAGTCCCAATGCCGACCACTGTACCAGCATGGTGTTGTTCTTGCTCACACTGTACTGCGGCTCGCCGGCTTTGGACAAGCGGAAACTGAGCGTTACATGACCGTCTGGAGAACTGATTTGCGGCTGCTGGCTACAAGCGGCAAACAGCAACAGAAGTGGTAGCAGATAGAAGATTCGGTTCATAAGGAGAGTATTATAATGTGTTTCTGCGGCAAAATTACTGCTTTTTTCTTATATACGCAAATAAAAACCAAAAAAAATCGCACATACGTCTTCACGTACATGCGATTTTTCGAATTAGAACACTTCCGTCCATTGGCGACGAACCATACCAGGTCCGAGAGGGGGAACCGGATGTGGATCAGGACTTCCGCCCAAGATACAGTTGTTCATACTAACTGTCTCCACCTCCATAAGAGGGCTTATATATTTTTTCTTTTCCATAATTCGTGATAGTTATTTAACCAACTGACCGTCCACGCTATATACATGGTTGCCGCGGATGATGAATACCTTATTATCAATGAGCACTTTCTTGATGTCGCCCTGTGCGTTCACAACCGCTTCATCCATGCCGGTAGCCGTTTGCGGTGCACGCGCACCTATGCGCAAGCCATATTCATGGGTGATGCCACCATTGAGATAGAGCGTATAATCTCCCTCGCTGAGGTTAGCTATTACCACACCATTCTGCGTGAGATAGAGCGCATAGCCGGCATTGGCATTGACGTTGGCATTGGAGATGATGTACTCACCTGCAACCGGAGCAGAGATAGCCAGCGGATAATTGACTGCTTCGCCGTTCATCTCAACCGTGTTCTTACAGAGCTTCGTGTTGTAGCGCTCCATCCACATCTGTGCCACCTTGGTGCTGACACTCATCTTCGACAGGTCTTTACCGATGACATACTCATTTGCCTTCTCTTCTGCAGTCTGAACGATGAGACGGTCTGCCAACTTTCCGTTATGGGTCAATTCCACCACGAAGCGGTTGTTCGCCTCCGTTGCTGTCTGCGGCGCACGACGATATGCAGGCATACCGGCTCCTCCAACTACAGGTGTTGCCTCTACTGTGCTCGGAGTGGATACCTGCGCAAAGATCGGCTGACCTACTACCATGTTGTCCGAACTTGCTACCACATACGAATCATTACCATTGTACTTCAGCACATCGCCATCAGCAGCGCCGGTTTCCATGTTCGCATGGTACAATGCCGGGTTAGCAATCGCATTCCAGTTCTCCTGATTTGCTACGCTACCGCTTGCAGGCGCAACAGAAGTAGAAGTTGTCCAGAGTGATGCTCCTTCTTTCTTGTGGAACTCAAGCGCTGTCGTACCGGCTGCCAAGTAAACCATATAGAGTTTACCCGGTTGCATATCGTTGCCTGTCACGTCGAGGAACTTCCAGTAGTCCGTTCTGCCGCTCTCACGGTTCGCACTTGCATAGATGCTTGCATCAAACTCGATGACATAAACAGCACCCGTTGCCAAGTGATTGCCGGCGGCATTGTAAATACCCGTAGTCGGGTCAACCGTCCAAGGTACAGCTACTGCGTACCACGTTGCGGCAGCGAAGTCTTGCTCCAGACGGAAGATCGCCTCTCCCGTGATAGTCAAGTTCCCTGCTCCTAACAACTGACCGGATGCATCAATACCATTCGATGTAATAATGAGGTTAGCGCGCTCAACCACTTCATTAGCCAGGTTTTCGCTCTCGTTGATACCAATCTCCAAGTCAGAAGTCTTCGGGATAGCATCAAACAATGCCGTATATACAGCCACACCTGTTACATTAGCAATAGCAGGAGTCCATTCTCTAAACTCATACGTATATTCAGCTGTTTCAGGTTTGGTAGGATCAGCAGGTGACAGCGTAGCACCATACTCTTCCTCAGAACTCTCAATCAGCGTCCCGTCATCACGTTTCCATGTGATGGTATAGGTCTTCGGAGTTGCTGCGAAGTGTGCATAATAAATTGCTTCACCTGTTACAGTAGCCGGCAAGCTTACAACATCGCCGCCAACAGAAGTGGACCAACCGTCAAACAAATACGAATACTGAGCGTTACCTGCTTTGGTAGGAGTAGCACTGTTATATGCCACTTCTGCACCATACGGCTGGTCAATATCCATTTCGATATTAGCCGTACCTGCTTCGTTCTTCCAATAAACGGTATATTGGTTAACCACTGAATCAAAGTGTGCATAGTAGGTTGCATTTCCCGTCGCCTTCGGAGTCATGTTGTTCTTGTAGAACGAACCACCATTATTAGGTGCTGTGGTCCATCCATCAAAAACATACGAATACTGATCGTTACCTGCTTTGGTAGGAGTAGCACCAGTAAAGATAGTCGCTGTATTAGTCTTCTGACCTACCGTAGCCAAGGTGTTTTCGCCATCTTCACTCTTCCATGTGATAGTCCAATCCGGATCTGCTACAGTGAAGTTAGCCACCAGTTCTATTTTATCGGTAATAGCCATCTGACGCGTAGTGTTTGTACCACCCTGAGCATCACTCCAACCAGTAAAGGTATATCCAGATTCCGGAGTAATAGTGATCGTCACAGCTGTATCAGATGTATTGTAGTCATAAATACCGGCACCGGAAATTGCACATGCACCGGAAGGATTACTCTTGACGCTAACGGTATATTTGTTAGTCGTCGGAGTAAATACCGCTCTATAAGTAGCATCACCTGTCACTGTTTGTATCTGCGGTGTCCATGCGAACGAATAGGTATATTGTGCTGTATTGGTTTTCGTCGGTGCTGACGAGCAAACCGGTGTTTCGCCATAAGCATATAGGTTGGTCTCTATCTCATATCCGTCTTCGTCTTCAAAACGAACAGAATAGAGCACTGCCTCCTCACGATATACAGCAACATAGGTCATAGCCTGTGTTACTTCCGTTACAGCCGGTGACCAATGATCGAAGACATAGGTATATTCCGGAGTTTCAGGTTTGTTGGTCGGATTTGCCGGCGGTGTCGGCATAGTACCTACAGCCACGTTACCGCTCTGCAGTTCCGTCTTACCGTCATAGTCAACGAAGCGGATCATGAACTCTGTCGGTGGTTCGGGCAGCCACGTAGCTACATAGGTAGTATCGTGCGTTACAGCTGCGAGAGCCGGTTCCCATTGGAGGATATATCCCGTACGGGTCGGTACGTTTTCGCAAACCGGCATTTCGTTGCGTGCCAGCAGGTGACGCTCGATCTCCATACCACCGTCTTGCTCAAACACGATGGTGTATTTGATTTGCTTAGCCTCGTAGGTAGCCGTGTAGGTTACATCGCTGGTCACTTTGCCGAGAGCCGGACTCCATCCGGTGAAGTCGTAGGTATAATCCAGATTCTTCTCACGAGTAGGATTGGTAGTTAACCACTCCGCCTGTGTACCGTAAGGCACTTCGTACGTTTCCAGTACCGTACCGTCGTAGTCCTTCCAAGTAATAGTGAACTTCACTTCCTGCCATTCCTCCTCCGTCTCGTTCCACTCATAATACGTATCATTCTCTGGGTGGATACAATGGTAGTAGTTATTCTTTTGTTCTACTTCCCACCATTGACAACTAACAGCTTCAAATGGATTACCTAAATTGATAAATAGACGTCCCGCACCTGCAGCATCACTGAAGGTGTGATCATTATTTCCTTCGACGATCCAAATTTCTTCATTACTATCGTATACTGCACGACTTACAGAAACTGCTACATACTCTTGCGGCTTGATATAATACGTATTATTAGCACTGTCATAAGTGAAACAACCGCGTTGTTCCAGCATCGTCCAGCGTGCACCATTACCATCGAAATTCGAGTAGCAATAGGACTGACCTGCTTTTGTTCCGCCCGTCGGCAGGTACTCATCACCTCCATTCGCCACGTATGCAGCACTATTGTGCAGCTTAGCCGGATAGAAATTAACCGTTTCACCGCCACCGCCAAACGACGTAGTTAGTTTCACCACCTCAATTGAATCGGTACCCGCCTCATTTAAGAGAGCAGGGGAAGTGAACATAAACGTACCGGCATCTTCTACATGAGAGAAAATGTCTCCACCGTTCTCAGAAGTAAAGATATATCCCTGATAGGTGTCGAACGTACCGTGCACATTGACTTTTGCATGTCCCAATGCTTCGCAGGTCGATACGTCACGTACTGCGTCAGGCACGACACCATTATTAACGCCATCGTCAAATGCCGGGGTATATAAAATCTTTTGAGCAGGTTGTCCATTGGCAGCAGAAGAAGACCAATCACGCCAGTCATAGATATACAATGATCCCTCGCGTACCCCATTAAGCTGTTGGTCCGTAACGGACACAGTTGCTTCCTTGTCAATCTCCAATTCCGATCCCGGAATCAGTTCCGTAGATTGGGTGAAGTCCAAAGTTCCGCTTAAAAGATGCAACTTGAAGTTGGAAGTAATCGGCAGTACGTACTGACCGGAGTTCATGACCAAATCCTGATGGAACTCTGCACCCATTTTAGAAGCCAAGTTTCCTATAGTCTTCCACGTTCCGTCCATCCCTGCAAGGGTGGTCTCAAGTCCTTCGAACAGAGGTGAAGATGCCAGATTGATAACCAAGTTACCAATATGTGCAGCACTATTGACTTCATATACCTGCTGATCTTTCGATGCATCATACCATTTGCGCACCCACGTATTCTCTGCATCATCCTCTTGATTCATAAGGAACATAGCGACATCAACCCTACTTACACCAACAATTTGAATTTCGTTAGCACACATGGTTAGTTGCATACCTGCTCCATCAGCAGAAACAGAAGTTACACTCGTCAAACGTCCACCCGGATGATATTTAGTAGGTACTTCCACATTCTGAATGAAATAACTGGTAATTGGGAAACGAGAATCGCCGGAAACCAAGCCTAAACCATTCATTACCGTCTCACCCCAGTCTCCCATTTGGAACAACTCATAGACGGTTGCACCACGACGCACATCAATCTCACCCATCGGCACATTGTGCTGCGCATCCTTGTGCTTAATATCACCGGTTACATATCCCCATGCACGAAGAACAGAACCGTTTTGCATTGTAATCTTACTACCCTTGTTCATCTGAAGTTGGGCATAATCTCCTCTTACGGCACCGGTATGACTACCCTCTTCTTGATGGCTATCACCGGAATATTGAGTACCGCTCACCTCAATCGTACCAAACACGTCTATGTTCACACCGTTTGCCAAAGTCAGCTTGCGGAAGAGAGACGGAGTCGTATAGGAGCGGTCTCTGTTTACGATAGCTGTAGCGGCTCCCTGTTCATTACTCATTGGCACAAGGAGAGTCGCATTGCTCGGGATGGTATAATATCCTGCCGGCAAGGTGTAGTCATTATCCATTATGATTACAACCGGTTCGTTGGTATTATTAGCAAATGCTAACGCGTCCTCTAATGCAGAATAGGATACACCTCCTATATGACAAACGCTCACGCCGGCAGCTTTTGCGGCATCACTCGGACCAACAAAGAACTCATATCCCTCGCGGAACTCTGCACCGGACGTGTTACGCCATACGTGTTCTCCCCAATACTCGTCTTCACCTGGATTATTGGTCAGGAAATAGCCAGAAACAAATTCTGCCTTTCCCTCATTCATTCTGCTTTCAATCGTACTCGGATCCCACAACTTAGCCGGGTCTTCGAACTTACCGCAGTTTACCGTAGTTGTTCCGTCTTGGCAGTCAAGCGCATAGTACGAATCACCGCCTCTGATTACGGCTAATTTCTCGATAGAGATTTCTCCACCTGCGTTCTGTACACCGTACTGACGGCCAATAATCGTTCCTTTATTGATACGACATACACCACCGCCGATTTGAACGCCGTATCCCGGAGTTCCCTCCAACGGTTCAGCTATTACGGTATTGTCGATGATACCACCATTGATGATTAATTCAGAACCGTCACCCATAGAACCTACCATCGCGTTCATCTTACCATCGGTAATGGTTACCTTTCCTTGTGAAGCAATCGCGCAACACGAATAAGGAGAGGCATTAATGGTTGCGCCATTCTGCTCAACAACGCCTACTGAACCTACACCAAAGAAACCACTCAGCGTACCGCCGTTCAGAACCAACTTACCGAATACATCTGCTGCATCATTGAACGGTCCGGCAATAATCTCACCGCCATACGGGCTATACGCAATAGTGACCGTAGCACCTGCATTAACAAGCAGAGCCGCTTGAGCAATAGCCGCTTGGTCAAATTCTGAGGCACGCGGGGTGTTATAATGATATTCAATATTGTAACCATTCAAATCCAAGGTGAAGGATTTATTGGCGACTACCTGACCTTCGTAGTTTTTATTCAGCTTGATGACATCCGTCGGCTCGGCAGCAGCAATCATCGCTGCCAGAGTGCCTTTGCCTTGATAAACTTTATTCTTGTTATACCGAATGGCCTCGGTCTCGCTTGAAGCTGCTGTACGGGCATTGAGAGGCACATTCATGGAGATAGCCGGTGTTGCTTGTGTTTCCAGTTTCAGGCTACCGGCATATTCTGCAACCTCTGTGCTGGTTGTAGTAAAACGAACATTCACAGTGACTTTACCTGTGGTAGTATTATAATCCCAACTCGTCAAACTCCATCCTGCACCGCTAACGACAGGAGCCTTAAAGTCAGAAGCATCAATATCCACTTCTGCACCGGAAGGCGTAAAGATAACAGCAAGATTGCACACCCTATTGCCATTACCATCATCACTTGTGGTTGTATTACCCGTAATTTCATATCCGGCGAAACGAATCGGTTCGAACGTACCATAAATAACATGTTCGATTGTTTCGTTTTCTTGAATTCCGATATCATACGTACTTGCATACAAACCCGGCATATTTTCATCCGTCGTTGTTCCAAGATCAACACCCATATTGGAAAAAGAGAAACCTGCAAACCAATAACCAGGATCAGCCTTTGCCCATGCATTAATACCAATCTTCGTCATACCCGCCATAGACATACCCATACCGCTCACGGCTACGTTGGATGTGCCTTCGACATACTCTGTTGTTTCACGAGGATCATCGGATGCACTTTGTCCTGCAGCAGGTGCATTCACATACACCTTTCCTCCACCTGTTGAAGAAGCATGTCCCGTCAACTTCGCACAATAAGTCGGACTCAACAGGGTTTCAACCATCTCCGGCGGTAATTGTGATGGATCAAACGATCCTCCAGCCCACGCTGTCGTACTCATCCCGAGAACAAACAGCAACATCAAAAATTTAACAAATAATTTCTTCATATTTTTTAGTTTTGTTTATGAATATTTTTATTGGATTATTTTTATTGTTTTCTCTCAATCCATTTCTGTCTCA
>JAFPGA010000140.1 GCA_017423085.1 Paludibacteraceae bacterium
ATGTCAGGATCTAACACCTATGCCGGTATCGCTGTGAATGTAGATAACACCACCAATCCAACCAAAGTGACTGCCGGTCCGGCGACCGCATTGTATAGTCTGCTGAATGTCTATAAGACCAGTGGCTCGGGTGATCGGTATGCTGATTACGGAACACGCGTTCGTTTCTTGGGTAACGAGAAGTGCCTGTGGAGCAACGCAGCCAATAATGGAACAGGCATTAACAATGGTGCTATAGTTGCGTCTGCCACCAGCGATAACTACGAGTGGACACTCGTTACTACCGATGGTATCACGTATGCAATCAATACGAACGTAGCCAAGAAGATAGAAGAAGGTCGTGAGCTTCGTTACTATGCCGGTGAAAGTCGATTTGGTATGTACACATCGGGCAATAGTTCGTTCCGATTCTTACCGGTTGACTGCGACAATCGCGCCACGGTAACGGAAGTAGATGCCACCTACAACACCGTAACACTCACCTGGACGGGCAAAAGCGGTACGGATTATAATGTCTATATAGACGAAGGCGGCGTGACCAAGAAAACAGAAACGAACGTAACTTCTCCGGTTACGATCACGGGTTTGAGTTCAGAAACCAATTATACTTGGATCATCTCTCCTGGTGTCAAAGATGCAGAATGTGCGCTGAGTGGTGCTTTCACCACCAATGTGGCTCCTATTCACGTGTCGCTGTCTTGTGACGGTACGGTTTATAACCTCGGTCCGCAAGACAAACCCTACACGCTGCCGACTACAGGTGCATATGTAGCCGATGCCTGCACCGAGTGGACGTTCGTAGGATGGACGAATGGCACCTACAGCAAGAATAGTTCTGCACCGACACTTATTACACAAATGACGGCAGACGGTACAGCCTATACGGTATATAAGAAAACAGAAGCAGGAAGTGCATCTGGTTCGCTCACTATGACCGGAGCACGAACTACCGGAGGAGGCTACAACACAACTTATTCGGAAACTGAATATACAACCGAAAGCGATGCCATCACTATTGAGTCCAACAACATAATCAATAACACTTCTTATATCCAGTTGAAAGCCGGAACGGGCAACCGTATCTACAATACTACGGCAATGCCGGGCAATATTACGCAGATCACTGTAACCGCTACCACCAATGATGCCTATGTGTATGTGGGTTCTTCTGCTGTTGGTTCGGGTTCTTCCGCATTGACACCGACAAGTGGAAGCACAAGCGGTACGGCCGTATATACTATTCCGGCAGGCAACACCTACTTCGCCATAGGTGCTACAGGTAGTTATGTTGTTGTATCTTCGATTGAAGTCGAATATTCATCAAGCACTAGTTATTATGCGACCAGTTCGGAGTGCTGTAACGAGGTAGCACCGCCGACGGTAGTAGTTGAGCCGTTGGATGTGAGCGCTACTATCTCTTGGGATAATCAATCAGGAGCGACGAACGGGTATCACGTCACTTGTTCCAACGGTACAGACCAAGACGTAGCCGCCGGTGTAACCAGTCTGGTTATCAATGGCTTGAGTGCTTTGACAACCTATACGTACACCGTTACAGCTAAAGGTACCACTTGTAACCGTTCCGTAGAAGGCAGTTTCACGACCTCCAGTTGTAGTGATGTACCGACAGATGTAACCGTCACTACGGGTACGCACACCGCAACGATTCGTTGGACAGCTTCCGCTGCTACTGCCACTATTGTGATTTATGAAGATGATTTGGGAGCCAACATCGTGACTTCCCGTACTAACCAAACAAGCCCGTGCACGATAGATGGACTGAACGACAATACAGATTACTATTTGCAAGTTCTTGCCGGAGGTTCTTGCCCACTCCCGATGCTTAAGCCGTTTAGGACTCAAGCAACTGCGGTTTCTATCGCAGAGTGGTTCCCGGACGGAATTCACATCAACCTACAAGCGGATGAGGCAACCGCTACGGTGCTGATTGAGGACAAGCAAGAGAACTCAACGGCGACCACTTCATATGCAGATAGCATCTTTATCTCTAAGTATTTTGAGGCAGATAGCGAAAATAAGTTAATTGCCATCTATAACGGTACTACAGATACCATTCCTCTTAACCGGTATTGCCTGAAACGGTCTCAAAGAAACAATTCTGAGTTGACAATGGAATTAGGTTCTTACGGTCGTATCAAACCCGGACATATTGCTCCGAACGAAGAGATTATTTTTATTCGCTATGCGCAAACGGATGACAAGTCAGCAGAACCTTGTGCAAGCACTCAAGAAGGTTACTCTAACTGGTATGTATTTGAGAACGCTTCTTCCGAAGGTAACTTCCTTAACTTCTCCGGTCCTATGTCAATTGGCTTGTATAGCAAAACAGCCAACAAGTTCATTGATGTCATCGGAGCCACTACCAATGCAGCCGGTACCGGCAGTTTGTGCCAGATAGACGCAAGTAATAGTCAAACTTGCTCTGCCGCCACAAAGACTTTCAATGACATGGCGGGTTTCTACACGCTAAACGGAGACGACCAACAAACAGATGAAGTAGAAACCGACTACGGACTGAGTACCAACCGCTGCTTGCTTATCCGCAAAAATACAGTAAAGAGTGGTATAAATGCCATAGCGACTAACGTATATAGTACTCAACAGGAGTGTAGTTCGGATATCGCAGAGTCATTTGTTACTCTTTCTTCCGAGTGGGCCGGTATCCAAGTCGGTCCTGGAACCAGTAGCGGCGAAACACACTCTAACACCTGTATCGGTATGGGTTATGTCGGAGGATTTGACTACAACAACTACTACGCACATTTCGACTCTCTTACAACAGTGGATGAGTTGACTGGAGCTCGCAACGATGACGGAACGTATACTATTCCTATTCCACAGTTGGATACCCTCTCGTGTACCATGTTGCGTGTGAAAGTATATGAAGGCACGGAGGAGAAAGCCAGCACAGAGTACAAAGTGCCAATTATGATAAAAACAACCGATGCGACTACTGCTGATGATGCTTACTTCCATTCGTACGCACGAGAGAACAACTCGGTGGCTGTCTGCAAAGAATGCGACGTAGTTATTCTAAGAGGGGCTACGCTTACCAAAGCAGACGGAGGCATAGCAGCAGACATACACGAGGTGCGCGACCTGACTATTTATCCGGGCGGTACTCTGATTATTCCGAACGGTGACGAGTACGAATACACCGTCAATTCGCTTATCATGCGTGTAGAAGACGAAGAAGTGCCGATAGCCAAGCTAAAAGGTACGCTGAACAGCAAGACTCAACAGCTGATTGTCACTCGTCGTCAGGACAACAAGCGTCCGTACTTCTTCTCGCTGCCGTATGACTGCAATGTGAGCGATGTACGCTGGTCCAACGGCGAAGTGCCGGTGTTGGGCACCGACTATCGCATCATGACA
>JAFPGA010000141.1 GCA_017423085.1 Paludibacteraceae bacterium
ATAAACCACGCAGTCATCGACCACTACGTTCTCCGTCGGGATACCGCGGTCGCGCCCGGGTTGGTTCTTACCGGACTTCATACAGATAGCATCGTCGCCCACGTCAAACGAGCAGCGGCTGATGATCACGTTCTTGCAGCTCTCTACATCCACACCGTCGCCGTTCTGACTGTACCACGGGTTGCGGACGTTGAGGTCGCGCATGATAAGGTTCTCGCAGCACATCGGGTGGAGGTTCCACGCCGGGCTGTTCTCAAACGTCACACCTTCCAGCAAGATGTTCTTGCACCCTACGAAATGGAGCAGCACCGGACGAAGGAAAGACTTGACTTCGTTCCATAGGCTGTCGTCCGTGATAACGGGCACGTTCTGGTCTTCGCAATAACTCTGCGCGATCACCGAACCCTGATCCGGATACCATATCTCATTGACCACTATGCCGCCTTTTTCTTTCAGGTGTTTCTTCCACTGCGTAGGAGCCACTTTCGATTTCTTGAGCGGACGCCACCAGTCGCCGTTACCGTTGAACGTACCATGACCGGTGATGGCGATGTTCTCTGCGTTGAACGCATTAAGCGGACTGTTGCAGCGCTTGGTCGGAATACCTTCGAACCAAGTGTCGTAGATCTCGTACTGGTCAAGATCGTGCGTGAACTGAACGAAGCAGTTCTTCTCGGTATACAGACGCACGTTCGATTTGAGCGTGATCGGTCCCGTGGTGTAGATTCCTTCAGGAATAACAACGGTGCCGCCGCCGGCTTCCGTACACGCATCGATAGCTGCTTGGATGGCTTGCGTAGCCAATTTTGCACCCGTGGCATCAGCACCGTAGTCCAGCACGTTGAAGGTGCGGCGGGGGAAAGTGGGAACCGTCACTTGCGGCATCTCAAATGAGGCCGCTTTGATCAGCGCGTCTATGTCGCTTTGCTGGGTGGTTTGATACTCCGGCGAACAAGCGCTCAAAAGGACAATGGTACCAAGTACCAGGTACAAACTAATTTTTTTCATCATGATATATGTATTTGGGGTAAATGATTTCTACTAACGACAGCCCTTCTGCTGGAGCCGACTGTCCGGCGCGGCAGCGGTTGTGGGCAGCAATGATCTCTTCCAGTTGTGCGGGTGTCATGTTGCCTCGCCCGACCTCAAACAGCGTGCCGACCACTGCGCGCACCATGTTCCGCAAGAACCGATCCGCCGTGATAACGAAGTACGCCTCCGTCTCGTTCTCCTGCACCCATCTCGCTTCGCGTACATCGCAGATCGTCGTCTTGACATCCGTGTGAACGCGGCAGAACGAAGCGAAGTCCTGTTTGCCTAACAGGTACTGCGCAGCCTCGTTCATCGCCTCGTAGTCCAGCCCGGGTGCCACGCGCGCATGAGTGATACACAGGAACGGGTCTTTGCGTGTTGTGATGCGGTAGCGGTAGGTACGCGCCGTGGCATCGAACCGCGCATGTGCATCATACGTCACGCGTTGCAATCCGTAGATGGCGATAGAGGCGGGTAACAGGTTATTGAGTCTGCCGACAAGATTAGCCGGTAGCATGGACTCAATATCAAAATGCGCCACCATCTTCTCGGCATGCACCCCTGCATCGGTACGTCCGGCGAAGGTCACAGTAACCGGCTCGCGCAGAATAGTAGAGAGCGCGGTTTCCAGTTCCGACTGTACCGTGTTTCCGTTCGGCTGCTTCTGCGAACCGTGGAAATCCGTTCCGTTATATGAGAAGGTGATAAAATAACGCATTATGATGTACGATTTACAAATTTACGATGTACGATTTATTTACGATTTAACGAATTTACGATTTGGTCGTTGATCTCCGGCGAAAGCTTCGCTTTGTAAGCAACCACTACGCCGCCGCCAAGGATAACGAGGGAGCGGATGATGCTGTCGAGCCAGATGTTCATTGCCGGCAGATAGGTCTGCCAAGCCCAGTTAAGGGCAAACAGCACGACGATAAGTGCCAATATAACCCACCATCTACGGTCGATGATGCGCACGCGGCAGAGCGGTACTACCGTCGCGATGATAAACAGATAATACAGTCCGTACGACAACATATTGCTCCACGCGGCGCCTTCCATTCCGTACACCGGAACGAGGTAGTTATTGAGCAGCAGCGCACTCACCGTCAGAATAAGCGACAGCAGCAGACTGAACGCATAGTAGCGCGAGTACGACAGCAGCGTGAAACAGATAGAGAATGTAGCCAAAACCAATTGGCTGACACCCAGGATAAGCACTACGTCTTTCGCCGTGGCGTACGTAGCACCGTTTGGTAAGATATGGAAAATAAGGTCTATGTTCACCCACATCGCCAGCAGAATAAACCCGCCGATGAGGAGCATGTTACGCGTCACTTGGCTGACGAGGTGTGAACACTCGTCGCGGTTCTGCTCCTTGATAGCCCGCGCCAGTTGAGGCGAAGCGATCGCAGCTACCGAACGGTTCGGCACACTGACCATCACTGCCATGTACGTAGCGATAGCGAAGATGCCGGTGTTGTCCAGACCCATCTTAGCGGTCACGAAGAACGACGAGAGGGTAGGAGCCAACACCGTCGTGACGGCGGATATAAGCAGGAATCCGGTGTACACCAGATACTTGCGTACGATATCGCTGTGCGCGCGCAGGTACGACCAATCCGGTCGCAGACTGATTCGCTTGAGCGAGAAGAAGTAGCATAGGTTGATGATCGCTGCCACCGCATAATTAAGACTGATACCGATCACCATGCCGTCAATGGAGATCACATCAAACGCCTTCAGCAAATAGATCGCCAGCAGTCCGACGCGTACCACCAGTTCGCGCACCGCACGCGGCACCACAATATGCATCAGCACGTTGCAGGTCGATTCGCATATCGTCTGATAGAGCATAAAGAACGCGATCGGCAGCACGAAATAGTAGTGATCAACGAAGAGCGGCGATTTATCGCCGAACCATGCGCCCAAGGGTACGCGGCACGCCCAGTAAATAATCGCGAACAACAGGAACCCAAAGAACGGCACCACCAGCGACCAGAAAAAGAATCCGTGATCTTCTTCGCTGTCCTTTTCCCGAAAATACGGATAGAAACGAATGATTGAGGCACTGGTGCCTAATTGCGCCAAGCCTACAAACAGCGTTGCGGCATCAATAAGCACCCGTGCCAACCCGATTTCCTCGGTAGTGAGGAAACGGGTTAACACGAAGAACGTGGTGACAATGCCTACGGCAATGCCTAAATAAGTCACTATCGTGCCACGTATCGATTGCTTAGCGATGACGCCCATCTTGTAAATATACGATTTAACGATTTACGATGTACGATTTATGTACGATTTTGTTTATGTACGATTTGCGCGACGCGTCCTTCGTACTTCCTATTCCTTCGTACATCCTTTGTACATGGTACATCTGTCCTTCGTACTTTATTTGATTTCCAATAATTCAACCGTGAAGATCAAGGTAGCAAACGGCGGAATGGATGCTCCGGCACCGCGCTCACCGTAACCCAGGTTGTACGGGATATACAGTTTGTACTTCGCACCTACCGGCATCAGCTGCAGACCTTCGGTCCAACCTTTGATCACGCCGTTGAGCGGGAACTCAATCGGTTCGCCTCGTTGGTAGCTGCTGTCGAAGACCGTACCGTCGATGAGAGTACCCTCGTAGTGAACTTTGACAGTCGAGGTTGCACTCGGTTTAGCACCCTTACCCGGAACCAGTACTTCGTACTGAAGACCGGACTCAGTAACCTGAACACCTTCGCGTTGTGCGTTCTCTGCCAAGAAACGTGCACCTTCCTCTTTGATCGCACCGTAGCGCAACTCGCTGATCACCTGATCTACATATTGGTTAGCCTCTTGCAGTTCCATCTGCTCGGTGTAGTTGTACAGACCGTTGATGAAACCCTGTTTGATGAGTTCGTAATTAGTCTCCAGACCCTCGATGCCGAGCAGACCGGTCGGTTCTTGCTCACGGATGCTCTTACCGATATTCTTTGCCAGGCTAACCACCTGCGGGTTGCGAACGTCAGACTTGACACCCTTGTTCACGTTCTCGATAAACACCTTAATCGGATCGTCTGCGGTGGTGTCGGCGCCGATGACATAGAGTTTGATCTGCGTACCGTTCATCAGACCGAATGCATAGTTGAGCGAGTCGTTCTCGTTCTTGAGCTCAATCGTCTTGGCTTTGGTCGGGCACTTACCCAGCACCGGTTTGTCGGTGGCTTCGCCGCCCGGAGTCATGGTCTGGAAATGTACCATGAGGTAGCTCTCTGCATCTACGGCGTTCATGACCGTGGTGTCCTCGTAGAGCGCGTTAACCAATCCCTGGAAGAAGATCTTCTCGTTGAGCGTCCAAGCAGCGTTCTCTGCCAGACCTTCTTTCTCAAACGACTTAACGGTGGTACCAATCTGACGACCGGCTTGCTCCAAGTCAGTGAGTTCTTCCTCTTTGTCCAGATAAGCGAGTTCCAACGCATCGATGAACTCTGCGATAGCCTCATCGCTGCTGTCGTTGCTCAGGTAATACGTTCTGATCTGCAGACCGTTGAGCAGACCGAGTGCGTAGTTGACAGAGTCGGTCTGGTTGTTGAGGACTGCGTCCTGTGCTTTGTAACTATTGCCGCAGGAAATCATTGCCAGTGCGGCCAATAAAACAATACTGAATTTTTTCATAATTTAAAATGAATTTTAAATTCTGGAGCTTCGGCTGCATCGAGTTGCGTAAGCGAGCTTACACTCGATTTGCACGAACCTTC
>JAFPGA010000017.1 GCA_017423085.1 Paludibacteraceae bacterium
CCGCATTGCGTTGCTGGGTTGGAGTTACGGCGGCTATCAGACGCTGATGACCATGAGTCAGCCGAACCATCCGTTCAAAGCCGGTGTGGCAATTGCGCCGGTAACCGATTGGCGGCTGTACGACTCGGGCTACACGGAGCGTTACATGCGTCGTCCTCAGGTGAACTTCCGCGGTTATGACAGCGCATCTCTTTTGCCCAGAGCCAAAGACCTTACGGGCAATGTGCTCATTATTCACGGCACAGGGGACGATAATGTACACGTACAGCACACGATGCAGTATATCCATGCGTTGGTGGAAGCCGACAAGCAGTTTGAGATGCAGCTTTATCCGGACGACAACCATTTCTTGCGTCAAGGAAACAATAGCGTCCACATGCACAACAGAGTATTATTATTTTTACAAAAAAATCTATAGACATGAAAAAGTATGCTTTAGGTATCGACTTGGGCGGTACAGGAACCAAGTTCGGTTTGGTAAACGAAGACGGACAAGTGCTTCGCAGTAATTCAATTCCTACACAGCAGTATCCCGACATTGACGAGTACTGCGACGTATTGTGCAAAGGTTTGAAGCAACTGGTAGCAGACGAGGGTCTCTCGATGAGTGACATCGTTGGTGTAGGCTGCGGCGCACCGAATGCTAATTTCTATTCGGGTTGCATTGAGCAAGCTCCGAACCTGCCGTGGAAGGGTGTTGTGCCGTTTGCCAAACTCATCAGCGAGCGTATGGGGGTGAAATGCACCATCACCAACGACGCGAATGCGGCTGCACAGGGAGAGATGATTTACGGTTCGGCTCGTGGCATGAAGAACTTCATCGTCATCACGCTCGGTACCGGTGTCGGTTCGGGTATCGTGATAGACGGCAAACTGCTGTACGGTCATGACGGATTTGCAGGCGAGCTCGGTCACTGCAAGATCGACCACTCGGGGAACGGACGTCTCTGCGGCTGCGGTCAGCACGGATGTATCGAGGCGTACGCTTCGGCTACCGGTGTAGCACGCACTGCGAAAGAGATCGTCACCTCTACCACTCAGCCGACACTGCTCCGTAACGTAGCAGACATCGACCACATCACATCCAAAGATGTGTTTGATGCAGCAGAGAAGGGTGACCTCGTAGCCAAAGAGATCTTCGACTACACCGGTCATCTGCTCGGTCAGAAACTGGCGGACTACGTCCATTTCTCCAGCCCGGAAGCGATCATCCTCTTTGGCGGTTTGACCAAGTCGGGTCACTGGATCATGGATCCGATTCGTGAGGCTTTGGATGCTAACCTGATGCCGATTTGGAAGGGTAAGATTCCTGTATCGATTTCGGTACTCAAAGACAGTGACGCTGCTATCCTCGGCGCTTCGTCTCTCGCATGGTAAAACTGCGTGATATATGGCAGACAATGTACCCATACGGAACATTCCGTGTGGGTACAGGTGTCTATCTTACGTTCGACGATGGACCGATACCGGAAGTGACGCCGCAGGTCTTGGCTATTTTGGCTCGGTACAACGTCAAAGCGACGTTCTTCATGGTAGGTGAGAACATCGACAAGCACCCGGATGTCTTCCGCCAAGTCGTCGAAGCCGGGCACTCTGTCGGCAACCACACCTACAACCACCTCAAAGGCTGGCGCACACCCTATAATGAGTATATGGAGAATACGGCGAAATGGGAAGAGGCATTCAACCGTCAGCCATCAGCCATCAGCCATCAGCCGCTGTTCAGGCCGCCTTATGGCAAAGCGACTCTCCGTCAGCGTTATGCTTTGCATCAGCAGGGCTACCGTCTCATCTATTGGGACATCCTCACCCGTGACTATGAAGCTACGCGGACACCGGAACAGATGTTGGCGCAGATCAAGCGTGACACCCGCCCGGGGTCGATCATCAATTTCCACGACTCGCTCAAATCCAACGAGCGCATGCTGGCTGTCCTTCCGCAAGCCATCGAGTGGCTTCAACTCCAGGGTTACACCCTCTTACCTTTGTAAAAAATACTGCATTTTGACATTTCTGCCCACAAGATTTGCATATTTCAAAAAAAATCCGTACCTTTGCAGCCGCAAAGGTTAAACGACACAATGATGAGCGAAAGAGAATTTGATACAAGGTTA
>JAFPGA010000142.1 GCA_017423085.1 Paludibacteraceae bacterium
AAGACCCCTGCTGCCCAGGCACAGGCGAACGGCGATGATGTCATCTGGAAAGAGTGGACCACCGTAGGTGTCAACCTCCGTCATGATGAGTATGAGGGCAAGCAACTGACAGTCCGTCTCACCACGTTTGACTGTGCGATGGTTCAGCACTGCGGTTATGCCTATTTCACGCTCGGCTGCTCGGACGGTAAACTGAAAGGAATGAAGTGCGGCGAGATCAACGAGACCTTCGAGGCTCCGGACGGATTTAACTACCGTTGGGCATACGCGTCCAGTGAGAAATACCGTAACCCGGACGGCTCGATGCCGGCGCAGTATGTGTTGGGTCGTGAGCAGATCTATAATGCCGGTCCGCAGGACGACAGTCTGTATGTAGTCGATTGTATGTTCGTGCAGGACAGCACCTGTTTCTTCTCGCTCTATGCATCAACCTTGGCGACCAATCCTATTTCCGTCATGGCGCAGCCGGAGATCATCCGTAACTGCCGTGAAGGTCGGTACACCGTCAATTTCGATGCCTCGCAGTCCTGGGTACAGGAGATCGACCACGTGAAAGCGGATACGCTGGTCAGCCAGAACTACCATATCGAGTCCTATCTGTGGACCATAGAAGGTATTGAGGGCGGTTGGTCCGATGAGATTTCGCCGTCGTTCACCTTCCCGGTAGAGGGTGGTGATTTCCCGGTTACGCTGCGTACTACCTGCGGAACCTGTGAATCCGTCATTCACTACAACCTGCATCTTGACCCGCTGGGTGCGTCGCGCGATACAATCACCAGAACGCTTTGCGACGACGAACGCAAGAGCGGTTTTGTATGGGATGAGAAGACCAAACTCCATATCGATACGGCTTACTACGACTACGGTTTGGACTCGGTAGTACTCTTCAATACGGTCAGCTCGTGCGACAGCATCATCTACCTCAATCTGGTAGCGCCTGTGCGTATCTACGAAGACACGATGCTGCTGCCGGAGGAACTGCCGTACACGCATCATGGCCGCACCTACGGAGTGGATACCAAGACGATGGTGGATACCATTCCTTTCCCGGGTTCGTGTGACAGTACATGGGTGTTTAATCTGGAGATTTACGAGTCGCTTGTGGTTGTTCCGAAGACAGTCTATGTCCGCTGTGAGGGAGATGGTGATTCGTTGCTGCTGGAGTGGGAGATTGAGCGTGGTCGCAGTGAGGCGGTGCTCTATACCTTCGACAACAGTGCGGAAGACACTATTTTCAACACTGAGAAGGCGAAAGGTCATTATGCACAGTCTATCTATGTCGGTTCCGGCATTATGCCGAATGTGTATAGCGGTACGCTCTATTTTGTGGACCGCAAGCCGGAGTTCAACGTGAAGGTGGATTACACGCTGACTGTCAATTATGCATCGTCCGTCATCGCGCAGCGCTGGAATGACGTGTTGGCGATCCGTAACGCGGACTACAACGGCGGTTATCAGTTCGATTCCGTACAGTGGTATGTCAGCGGCCAGCCTATCGTAGGTGCAACGGACTTCAACTACTACACCGGTGAAGGTGTGATGTTGCGTTTCGGTGAAGAGTACACGGCGCTTCTGACGCGAAGAGACGGCGTCAAACTATTCACTTGTCCGTTCGTGCCGGTAAAGGTACTGGATACGGAGATTCCGGACATGCCGTCGCTTGTACCGCCCTCTTCGTCACTGTACATCAAGGGCAAAGGAAATGCCGTGTGGTACGATATGCTTGGTCGTCCGTACAGCAGTATGCCGTATGACGATTCGGACATCACCGTACCGGCTGTAGCGGGCTATTATCTGCTCGTGCTTCAGGCGGACGGAAGCAGGACAATACACTCCATTATGGTCAGGTAAACTGACATAAACAGGCAAAAGAGGCGCAAAATGTAGATTTTTGCGCTTTTTTTGTAGAAAAATTTGCATAAATGAATTATTTGTAGTAATTTTGCAGTCACTATGTGTGCCTATGCGCGCATAGCTATCCACGCTGGAGGGAAGTGTCTCTCAAAAAAAAGGGGTGGATAGAGACATATAAAAGACGTTTGTTGAACGTTGTTTGCGACTCCCGGAAACTTCGCAACTTTCACGTAATTAGTCGGAGCAATAACCAACGAGTGTCCATGGGTATGTACTACCGGATACCTATACGCAATCTGTATGGTATCGATGGATGCATATTCGGCGTGGACTTCGGTTGTTTTTCTACTAGTTACGGGCATTGCGAAGGCCTAAGGGAGCGTGGGGAACAAGTGATTTTCACGCTTTTTTATGTCTAAGTATAGAAATATAGAAATACAAATAGACGTTTTTTGACGTTGTTTGCGGCTCCCTGAAACTTCGCAATTTCTTGTAACCTCTCCAAACAGCAGCCAATGAATGTCCGTGTAAGCATATATCGTGCGCATATGCGTGCGTGTTGATGCGTACAGGCGGGCGTCGGTTGTCGTTTTACTGGAAATAGAATATGCGAAAAACTACGGGAGCGTGAAGAGCAAACTTCACGCTTTTAACGTATGTCCCCGCCTCAGGGCTTAAAAAAGAGGCAAAAGATCTTTGACAGATTGAAAAAGACTGAAAAAATGTAGGCAAGTCTTGCATATATCAGAAAAAAGTAGTACCTTTGCAGCGTCAAAGGTAAAACAAGAACAATAAAACTACTTTTTGGTATGGCAACTTATGCACTTACAATCAATGAACGTAGTAATAGCGGGAAAGCGCTAATAGAGTATTTGGAGGCTCTAAAGTTAGATTTGCAACTTCTTCCGAAAGTACGTCTGCGTAAGAGCAGTTACGAACGTTCTATGGACGACATCAAGCATGGTTGCATTGAGAAGTTTGCTTCGGCAGATGAGATGTGCGATTCTTTAGGCATTTAGTACCATGTATGAAGTTCAAATGACCAAGGCGTTCCGCAAGGACACCGAACGCTGTAAGAAACGCGGCTACGACATGCAGTTATTGAGCACAGCGATCCACCTGTTAGCACAAGATGGGTGTTTACCTGCGTCCTATAAACCGCACAAGTTATCCGGGCGATATGAAGGCTCTTGGGAGGCGCATATTAAAGGAGACTGGTTGCTGCTTTGGCAACAGAACGATACGGAATTGATTCTGCTGTTCACAGGTACAGGAACACATTCTGACATCTTCTAAAGATTTCCTACATTTAATAATTCAGTCTGACACGTTACGAAAGTTTCGTGTCAGATTTTGTTATAGTCTTTTTCAATAATAGTCAAAAAAGACTCAAGCGGAGTAAAAAGGACCAAGCTGGGAGAGGAAATAGAAAACAAATTAACTAAAAATAAAACATCATGAAAAATTTAAACTTAATCAAAAGGCTATGGACAGATAACCATGAAAAACATTCACCGCAGCGGTTTGGACGGTATGCGGCAATGCTACTCATGCTCCTCACCCTCGGTGTCGGACAGATGTGGGCGGCAACGAGTACTACATTATATTGTGCTGTTGATGCCTCTAAAATGGAGAGTAGCGATGGTAATAAAACTTGCTACAAACTCGTTTGTAATACCAACCACAAAGGTGACGGAGATGATTGGCATGAATATGACATGTCAAAAACAGATTACACCAAAGATGGAAAACTTATATACTCTGTCACATTTACTGACTCATATAATGGTTTGGGATGTATCCAATTTCAAATAAAAAAAACGGATGGTACGTGGATAGAACAAGTTCAGCCTTTTGGTACAAAATCATGGACAGGGCCGGCAACTTAT
>JAFPGA010000143.1 GCA_017423085.1 Paludibacteraceae bacterium
CCAACCACGCAGAGTGCAATCAAAGTACACACGATCGGTGACTCCACGATGGCGGAGTACGACGAGAACACAACCGACAAACGCGGGTGGGGTATGTATCTCGGCTCGTTCTTTGACCCCGCTTTCGTCACCGTCAACAACCGCGGCAAGTCCGGCGCAGACACACGCGGCTTCTACACCGGCGCGGCCTATTGGGCTTCACTCAAGACCCAGATGAACGCCGGTGACTACCTGCTGATTCAGTTCGCCCACAACGACGAAGGCACCGTCACCAACGGTATGGATAACCTGGAGTACGCTGCTTATTGTCAAGAGCACGGTCTGCCGGCACCCACCGATGCGCGCGGCACGAACCCCCAAACGACCTATCGTGACATGCTACGCGCGTTCATTGACGAAGCGCGCGAGATGGGCGTGACACCCGTACTGGTCGGACCTATCTGCCGCGCTTATTTCCAAGGCAACACCATTAAACGCAGCGGTCAGCACGACCTCGGCGATAAGTTCTCCAAGATCGAGAACGGCGTGTTGTACGAGAACCAATCCCTGCCTGTCGGCGACTCGACCATGAGTTACGTCAAGGCCATGAAAGTGGTCGCAGCCGAGAAGAACGTACCCTTCATCGACCTGACCGAAGCGACCCGCACTCTCTACCTCTCCTATGGAGAGACACAGTGTCTGAACCTGCTGTTCTGCGAGGGCGACAAGACCCATACGAACGCGATGGGCGGTAACCTCGTGGCACGCTCCGCGGCACAGCTGCTCAAGAACGCCGGTATTCTGGCAGACCACATCTCTATCCCGACCGACATTACCGCCAACCCGAGCACCCTGGAGATCGGCGAGACTTATTGCGGTGTAGCGCAGAACAAGGAGTTCCTGCTTACCGGATACGGTCTGGAGCCGACCAGCGGCACGGTCACCCTGCGGGCCACAGCCAACCTGCTCATCTCGCTCGACAAGACCACCTATGCCTCTACCGCCTCCACGACCTACGACGGCGGCTCGATATTCCAAAAGGTCTATGTGCGGGCTAACTATGCCACCGGCGGAGAGCAACTCGACACGGTCTATGCGACCTCAGGCGAACATGTGATCGCTATCCCCGTCAGCGCCCAAGCCATCTCGCTTGATGGCGGTGCCGCGGTCACGGTCACGTGGACCATTGACACCAAGCCGATACCTGATGCTGTTGTCCAAGGACCTGTCAGCGCAGCGTTCACGATGAGTAACATGATGGCTGCTGACACCAAAGCGGAGTTCACCGACGGCGACGAGACCGGTGTCACGATGGTGCGTTTCCATAACTCCGACGCGACCGGCGCCAAGATAGCCTGGCCGGCGAACGAGATCGACGAGAACGCCTCCCGTTACCTCGATTTTGCCCTCACCGCTCCCGAAGCCATGGAGGTACGCATCACCGGCATCTCCATGGACATTGCTGCCCACAGCACCTCCGTCATGTGCTACCATATCAACACCGGTTTCGGAGACGGCTTCACCGGCGTGCAGACGATCGCGGAGAAGGTGAACATGACCAACTTGGCGATCGAGCACCTTTCGCTCACACCGACGCTGACCATCCCTGCCGGCGAAACGCTCCACGTACGCGTGCTGCCGTGGCATAACTTAGGCGAATCGAAAAGCGGCAAGTATATCTGCGTCAAGAACGTAGTCATCTCCGGCCAAGCCTTCGATGCGTCAGAGGAAGGAGTAGAGGAAGTAAATTTGAAATTTGAAACCATAAATCATAAATTTATCCGCGACGGTCAACTGTTCATCCTCCGTGACGGCAAGACCTACAACGCCCAAGGCGTCCAAGTTCGCTAAATCATAAATCCTAAATAATCATGAACAATCTTTTTTCTTTGGAAGGCAAGAACGCGTGGGTGACCGGCGGGTGCTACGGTATCGGCTTCGCGATCGCCAAAGCGTTTGCACAAGCGGGTGCTAATCAACTCATTTTCAATGCCCGCAGTCAAGAGGCTATCGACAAAGCGCTGGAGCTCTATCACGCGGAAGGTATAACGAACGTACACGGGTACGTGTGCGACGTGACGGACGAAGTAGCGGTCAAGGCGCTGGTGGAACGTATCCACGCAGAGGTCGGACCCATCCACATCCTCGTCAACAACGCCGGTATCATCAAGCGCATTCCGATGCACGAGATGAAGCGGGAAGAGTTCCAACAGGTGATCGACATTGACCTGGTAGCCCCCTATATCGTCAGCGCAGCCGTGCTGCCGGAGATGATGGAGCGCCGCGAAGGTAAGATCATCAATATCTGCTCCATGATGTCCGAACTCGGTCGCGAGACCGTGAGCGCGTACGCTGCTGCCAAGGGCGGTCTGAAGATGCTGACGCGTAATATCTGCTCCGAGTACGGCGAGTACAATATCCAGTGCAACGGTCTCGGTCCGGGATATATAGCAACGCCCCAGACCGCACCGCTGCGTGAACCGCAACCCGACGGCAGCCGTCATCCCTTCGACGCCTTCATCTGCGCCAAGACCCCTGCCGGCCGTTGGCTCGACCCCGATGAACTCGGCGCACCGGCTGTCTTCCTCGCTTCGCACGCTTCCGATGCCGTCAACGGACAGATCCTCTATGTGGACGGAGGAATTCTCGCCTATATCGGTCGCCAGCCCAAATAAACCATAAATTTGAAATTTGAAATATGAAAAATGTCTTATTTTTCATTCTGGCTCTCCTGAGCCTCGTGTCCTGTCAGACGCAACAAGAAGCCAAGGTGTACGGCCGTTATGTGCCGGAGCGTAAGGATGACTTTGCGTGGGAGAACGAGTATGCCGCTTTCCGTATGTATGGCCCGGCACTCAAGTCGGAGAACCCCTCCAACGGTGTGGACTTATGGCTCAAGGCGAGTCCCGAACTGGTGGTCGATAGTTTCTATTATCGCGAGCACGTGTTGGGCAAACCCTACCACATCAACTACGGCAAAGGTCTCGACTGCTACAAAGTAGGTCATACCTGTGGTGCCGGTGGTCTGGTGGTGCTGGCTGAGGGTCAAACCTGGATCGGCGGTCCTTATGACCGGTGGGAGATCGTGGAGCAGACTCCCGAGCGCTTCGTGTTCCATCTGGAGTACGACAGCCTGTTGGTAGCGGGACATATCCTGCAAGAGACCATCACCATCACTGCCGAAGCCGGACAACTGCAGAATAAGGCAGAAGTGGTGCTGATCGAGAAGGGGGAAGAGGTTACGGGTTACGGGTTACCGGAACTCCTCGTAGGCGGCGGCATCTATCTGCATGACACGGTGGACTACTACATGACGATACCGGAGACTGGATACGTGTTCTACGAAGAAGACGCGCTCAGCGACAAGACCGCCGCGCAGATGAACTACGACTACAACGGCAGCACGAGTCAGGGACGAATCCAGCTGTCGGTTAAGACCCCGGGGGCTACGCTGACGGACATCGTGGACGGTAACCTGATTGCAGTCAAACCCTACCAGCTCGGCGACACGCTCACCTACTATTTCGGTGCTACATGGTCCGAATGGAGTGAGTAAAAATGTGTAAAAATTGACACTTTATGTGTAAAATGCGCGGGTAAACGCCCGCGCGTTTGCGTATATGAAATATTTTTCGTACCTTTGCGCCGTGATTTGTAAAGTACATATAGCAAACCAACCATTTTTTACAAACAATTAAATTTTAATGCTTATGAGTGCAGCGCAGGTTATAGCAAGTAGTCGTTTCCTGACAGCGATGGGGCCGATGATAGAGGATGAGCAGAAGATGAATAGAGTGCTGAATTATATCGTTTCTCTTCGCGAGGATGGTGCGCCATGCCAATTCTCAACAGAAGAAATCATCGCATTTGCTAATAAAGCTGAGCGGGAATATGCTGAAGGTTTAGGGATGATGAGTCATTCGGATTTCATGCAGGAGGTAGCTACATGGCAGAGATAAAATGGCATGATAGTGCGCGTGAACATCTGCGCAAAATCTTCGACTTTAATTATGATAATATGTCGGAGAAATATGCGTATACCATATTGGGAGAAGTGTTAGATGAGGTGCAAGGATTGGAAAGTGCTCCCAGAAAAGGTGCTCCGGAACTTTTATTAGAAGGACGAAAATATGAGTATCGGCATCTTGTCGTAAGAAAGACTTACAAAGTGATATATTTTCTGGCTGAGGACGAAGCACACATAGTCGCGGTTTGGGACGTTCGCCAAAATCCGCAAACACTTATCCAGACAGTGGTGGTTGCAGAATGAAATTAAAATTCGAAAATAATATAAACCAATTTTTTTGTTTAACTTATAAAATTTAATGCTTATGAAAAAGAAAGAAAATATAGTGGAGAAAGCTAAGAAGATTTCAAAAGGATGGTTGGAATCGTTGAAGACTCAAGGTAGTATTATTATCAATGATCCTGCTTTAGCGTAATGCGATATCTTCTTGATACACATATTTTGTTCTATTATGTGGCAAATCACAGTCTGCTTGATAGAAATGCAACCGCAATTCTTGAAGATGCGGATAATATGCTTTGTGTAAGTGCCGAGACGATTCGTGAATTAATAGTGGCATATAAGAACAAAGGTTTTACAACGAAGAGATGGAAAACATGCGAGGAGTTGATTGATAGTATTGAAAACGATTACTGTGTTACTATCTTGCCGTTGGATAAGCATATTATGCAGACCTATTCGGAGTTGGCAATTAACGAGGCACAAGGACATAAGGATCCGTCGGATCATGTGATCATATCTCACGCAATCACGCTTGGTCTGCCGTTGATCAGCAGCGATTCGCGATTTGACTTCTATTGCAAGCAGGGTTTAAAACTGATTTTTAATAAGAAATGAAAGATGATTATAAAAATCAAAAATATAAATAACCAATTTTTTACTAACAATTAAATTTTAATGCTTATGAAAAACAAATTTCAAAGTAAGTCTGTTCCGCGAGGAACGCGAACTATTTGGCGCTATTTAGGCGCATTATTCATTCTATTCACATTTGCCATCGGAAATGTGTGGGGTGCGGATATTACAGTAACTCCGCCAACTCCGAATAACGCATCAAATCCATTCTCTGCTGGATTGTATGTAATGTCTTTTAGTGGTGAAGGCTCGAAACTATCATCAGGGGCTATTACAACTGGTACAAAAAGCGCTGTAATCACTATCACTTTCCAAACCACGAAGAGTGATATGTATATTAAGACTATTAATTTCAATAGTTTGGGAAATGGTACATTATCTTCTGAAGATGGAACGTTCGATGAACAAGTTTTTACAGCTACTGGTAATAAAAATAGTGTAAACATAGTTTTAACTTCTACAACGAATCAAAAAGGAACAGTCAAGGTTACCAGTGTGGTTGTAAATACAGGAACTAATACTGTTGAGACGATTACATTTACTGGTGTAGATGGCAGTAATGCGACCTTTACTTCTTCTGCAACGACATCCGCTCTTTCTTCAATATCTTCAAATGGTACATTTTCTGTCTCAAGCGGCATATTAACCTGGCCTAATAACAAGACGATGGTATTAACCGCAGAGTCAAATATCAAATATGCTGCTTTTATTGTAAATGATGGAAAAATGTATGGCAACTTTTCCGCCGCAGAAGACACATACAATACCGCCAACTATTCTTGGAGCGGAAGCAGTAAAACTGTTACATTTACAAATGGAACGGGCGGAGGACGAACAATTAAGCAATTATATGTGATAATACAGCCGGTAGTTAAGCATCATGTAACTTATTCGCTTGGTGGAGATTATGGAACGACACCGACGCAGGCAGATGTGGCTGAAGGTGCGAAATTCAATCTGCATAATGGTACAACGGGTATTACACCTCCGACTGGAAAACAGTTTGGCGGTTGGAATGATGGTACTACGACGTACGCCGGCGGTGCTGAATATACGATGGGTACATCTGATGTAACACTGACCGCTGTATGGGAAAACGCAAAGACCGATCCGACAGCAACCTTTAGTGCCGGCGCTTATGTTGTTGGCGCAGCCGCATTGGATTTGAGTGGTTTGTGGTCTTCTAATAGTGATGGCGCAGTAACGTACGCTTTGAAAGAGGCTTCTGACGATGCAAGTGTAAGTGGTACTTCGTTTACAGCAACCAAAGCCGGTTCATATGTGGTAACAGCATCTCAGGCTGCTACCTCGACCTATAATGCAATA
>JAFPGA010000144.1 GCA_017423085.1 Paludibacteraceae bacterium
ATCCGCCTGTTGAGCTCAATAATAAGAAATTCACGATCTCTATTCAAACCGATATTCGTACCAAGAGTGCCTCAAGTGCGGACTACAATCCGCTCTTCACTTTCTCCACCACCTTCACCGGTGGCGACAACACGGCAGCGCCGCAACTCTATACGCCCTATCTGTATATGGTCAATGAGGCGGGTGTTACCGGTCGCGGATTGGCGGCAGTCCCCTATTATTCGCAGGCCAAACCGATATCCTATACCCATCCGCTTTCCAGTGAAACGGTGCAAATCCAAGAGAACAGCGGTACGATGTATGTACCTACTTCCGACTCGGGCTACTACGCGTTTGATGCTACCTTCAAGGTCTATCGCAACGAGGAAACACAGGATATTGAGACCATTCATTCGAATGCCGTACATGTTCCGGCGTACCACCGCATCTATGATTTCAAAGCGACAGCACAACAGGATGATTACGGCAGCTATACCGGCGCGAATATTGTGACCTGGCATACGAAATACCCGCAAGCCAAGGATCTGATTCAGGGCGACTATTTCGAGATCCAACGTGCGTTCAAGAGCGATTTCTCCGATGCGCAAACCGTTCAACTGATGCCGATGAAAACTACCGACAGTCTCTATCAGTTCGTGGACGATAACCGCACGGCCTGGAACGGCACGGAGTTGCGTACCGATACCATCGCTGCCCGCTTGTCTGTCAGCGAGAAGGACTTTACCGTCTATGATGACGATGAAAACCCCGTAGCGGATGTGACCATGACCCTCACGGCCAATAAGCTGGTATTGCCCTCTGCACCGGTGTACTACCGTGTTCGTCGTACCTCGTCGGCGGTATGGGATTGGAACCACGACTTCGCACGCTCCTTTGAGCTCTACAAGAGCACGTTCCTGGCGCCCCTCAAGCAGACTCAGGTGGATTATATCTTAGATTCGAACTTTGTGAATAACAAAGTGGTGCACTTCTGCATCGGTATCGATAACATGCAGATTGGCCCGCGTGCCCTCTCTATCGACGAGTGCGAGTTGAACTATAACTCCATCCGCCCGCGTACCAACGATGGTTGTGTCAACTATATCCTCGATTACCCGAGTGTCTATTGGAATAGAACCGGCATACCTATTCGACACTACAGCGATATCTATATCTATGTTCGTACCGCTGATGGTCAGGAGCCTTATGGCCCCCGTCCCGGTACGTTGACCACCGGTGGTACGACCAAATTCCGTGTACCGGTTGGTAGTACCGTAGAGCGCCTCATTCGCCTCAAAGAGCTTGATATCCCCATTTATTTTGACTTGATCACAGACAGTTTGGCCACGACCTATATGGGCGATGAAGCGCAAGATAAACGTGAACAGATCACCTTCGATTATAACTCCTCATTCTTCAGTTGGTTCGGCACTAAAACTGAATATGTAAAGGTCAAAAGTGAAATCAACAGTAGACCCCTCATGCCCTCGAGGGAGGTGGATAGTATCCTGACAGCGCGTAAAGAAGACTTCAAGCAGCTGTTATTTCCCCAGTTAGGGTCCCTCAATGGTGGTTATGGCCGTTGTACTTGGGATCGCACGGCTCGTCTCATCCTGCGTCGCACGATGGTAGAAACAGGACAAGTTATTGATTTGTCGGTTCCCCAAGACAGCATCATTCGTCTTCCGGACGGTAGTTGGATGGCTCACATGACGGATGTGGCAGACGCCCCCTGTACCCACTACCGCTATCAGGTTCTCATTGACCAGTCGCATGCGACCCTGCGCGTAGCCGACTCAATCTATTTGCAGCCGATTACCATTAAAGGCCCCGAACTCTATTCCGAGCAAGCGGCACGAGTGACGTCCTTCACGGCTTCGCAGGGCGACGCCCATGATCAATTGAAATCCGGTGTACAGCTCCAATGGACGGTCAACTCGACGGCAGTCGATTCGTTCGTAGTCAAGCGTGTGATCAAAGGTTCTACCGAGGCTCCCGAGATCATCTATACCGGAGAGGATAACTATTTCTTCGACGAGACCGCCGTGCCCGATCAGCACTACGAGTATACCGTCACGGCGTACTATACCTGTAATGGCAATGCTTCGACGAATTACAAGACCGCCGAAGGCTGGCGTTCGCCATACGGACAGATATCCGGTATGATCCAAATGCCGGATAATACCGGCATGGCAGGCGTACAGGTCATTCTCTCCTCGAATGGGCAGACCTTGGCGACCCTCACAACGGATGCCACGGGTGCGTATCTGTTCGACAGCCTGAGTTATGATCTCACAACGGGTACGATCTATACCGTCACACCTACCTCGCAGTACGGTACCTTCAGTTATAACAACACCTCCTCCGGCGTAGCGACCGCGGCACTGGACGCGAATCATCCTATCGCGGAGGCTATTCATTTTGTCAATACCAGTTCCGTCCGGCTCACCGGTCGCGTGCTCTACGACCTATCGACCATACCGGTAGCGGATGCCTGCTTCATCCTCAACGGCGATACCATCCGTCGGGGCGATCTCATCTATCGTACCGGTACGGACGGCAATTTCGAACTGGTTGTTCCCAAGTCCATGCCCTGCCGTCTGCAAGTAGCCAAACCCGGACATACGTTTAAGAACGACGG
>JAFPGA010000145.1 GCA_017423085.1 Paludibacteraceae bacterium
ATCGTCTTGCACGAAGTCCGAGATCGCACGACCGGCTTTGGTCGGCTCGTACGCCTCGTACGCCTCGGTGACCTCTTTAACGAGGGAATTGAGCTTAGAGAGAATCCACTTATCGATCTCGGAGTACTCAGCATTTACTCTGCTTATAACCCCGTTTCGATTCTCTCTCGATTCTGTCTCGTTAGTCTGATTTGGCGTATATTCCCAACCGTCCACATTCGCATACAACGCGAAGAATCCGTAGGTGTTGTACAGCGTGCCGAAGAACTTACGGCGGATCTCATCTACGCCTTCGGGGTCGAACTTGAGGTTCTCCCACGGGCTGGAGTTGGTGAGCATGTACCAGCGTACGGCATCGGCACCGTAGGTGTCGAGTGCACCGAACGGATCAACGGCGTTGCCTAAGCGTTTGGACATCTTGTTTCCGTTCTTATCGAGCACGAGACCGTTGGAGATGACGTTGCGGTATGCCACCGTGCCTTCGATCATCGTGTGGATCGCGTGCAGCGTGAAGAACCAACCACGAGTCTGGTCCACACCTTCGGAGATGAAGTCTGCCGTGCGCGGTGCATCGGCGTTCTCGAAGGGGTAGTGGTTTTGTGCGTACGGCATGGCTCCCGAATCGAACCAAACATCAATGAGGTCCAGTTCGCGCTTCATTGGCTTGCCCGACGGCGACACGAGAATGATCGAATCCACGTACGGGCGGTGCAGATCAATGACACTCGGGTCGTAGTTCGCCTTGCTGTAGTCACCTACGATATGTTTCGGCCAGGGGTTCGCTTTCATGAATCCGGCTTTGACAGACTTGTCTATCTCTTCGAACAGTTCGGCGATTGAACCGATGCAGATCTCTTCCTGTCCGTCTTCCGTACGCCAGATAGGTAGCGGAGTTCCCCAGTAACGGCTGCGGCTCAGGTTCCAATCGTTGAGGTTGTTCAACCATTGACCGAAACGGCCTGTTCCTGTGCTTTCCGGCTGCCAGTTGATGGTCTGGTTGAGTGCGATCATCTGCTCACGCGCTTTGGTGGATTGGATGAACCAGCTGTCCAACGGATAGTAGATAACCGGTTTGTCGGTGCGCCAGCAGTGCGGATAACTGTGTACGTGCTTCTCGGTCTTGAACAAGCGACCGTCCGCTTTCATGTCCAGACAGAGGTGCAAGTCCAGCGATTCGTCTTTATCCGTTAGAGTCGGGTCGTAGGCGTTCTTGACGAAGCGACCGGCGTATTTGCCGTACAACGCTACATTGACATTCGTCTTCACCCATTCCTCATCCAGGTCTTCTATCTTCCAGTACTTACCGGTGAAATCGACCATCGGACGCGGACCGTTGTTCTTGGTCTGCATGTACAGTCCCGGTACACCGGCTGCATCACCTACTTTCTTATCATCCGCACCGAAAGTGGGGGCAATATGTACGATACCTGTACCGTCTTCGGTCGTTACGTAGTCACCCGGGATCACACGGTACGCGCCCGGTCCCGGGTTCACCCACGGGAAGAGCGGTTCGTACGCCAAACCTACGAGCTCTGCACCTTTGTAACGGGCTACGATGTTGGGTTCCAACAGGTTTCCGTCCGCATCGGCACCGCATAACTCTTTCTTGTACGCGTCAAGACGTGCTTCGGCGAGAATGATGTGGTCGCCGTTTGGAGCCACCACCTCAATATAGTCGATCTTCGGTCCTACGCACAGTGCGGTGTTCGACGGCAGTGTCCACGGAGTGGTCGTCCATGCGATGATATAGCGACCGTCCTTGAGGTGGAACTTAGCCGTACAGGTGAGGTCTTTGACATCACGGTAACAGCCGGGCTGGTTCAATTCGTGTGAACTCAAACCCGTGCCGGCAGCCGGCGAATAAGGTTGAATCGTATAGCCCTTATACAGGTAGCCTTTATTGTACAGCTCTTTGAGCAAGTACCACAGCGTCTCGATATACTTGTTGTCGTAGGTGATATACGGGTCGTCCAGATCCACCCAGTAGCCCATCTGCTTGGTGAGGTTGGTCCACTCTTTGGTGTATTTCATTACCTCGCGACGGCAAGCCGCATTGTACTCGTCCACACTGATCTTCTTACCGATATCCTCTTTGGTGATGCCGAGCATTTTCTCTACACCCAATTCCACCGGCAGACCGTGCGTGTCCCAGCCCGCTTTGCGGTGCACCTGATAACCCTGCATGGTCTTGAAACGGCAGAACGTATCTTTGATGGTACGTGCCATCACGTGGTGAATACCCGGCATTCCGTTCGCCGAAGGGGGGCCTTCGAAGAACAGGAACTGCGGATGTCCTTCACGGGTGCTGATACTCTGTTCAAACAGATGTTCGTTTTCCCACTGCGCCAACACCTCACGGCTCAACGCAGCCAAATCCAATCGTTTGTATTCGTTAAATTTCTTCATATCTATCTTTCAACTATCAACTTTTAACTTACTCATGTGTGATCTCCGGTGCAACCATTTTGAGGAACGGTTCCGGTAACGGCAGACGGTTCGGTCCGCAACTCTGTCCGTACGGGTTCCGTTTGAAATCGCCGTTCTCTTCCTTACGTTCTTGACCGTCCAGGAACTTGGTCATCAGATAAATACCCAGACGCTGCCAATCGGCCACCAGGTTCTCTGCCTGTGAACAAGAATAGGACGTCAGGAAAGCACGTGCTTCTTCGTCGCTCAAGTTCGCTACCTGTGCATCGATACCTTCTGTCTGCACATTGAACTTGTCATCCCATGCTTGTTGCAGTTCGCGGATGTGCGGATACATGCGGCTGTACTTGGTGTATGCCCAGTTGGCAACGATATTAAACGTCCACCATGCGCTGGTCGGCGAATAGGTATAACTGTCGCCGTTTCCTTCTGCAAAGCACTCCGGTACATGGTTGATACAACTGTACATCGGCGTGTAACATGAACAGGACGCATCATCGACACCGAACCAGAAAATGCCGTAGCGGTTATAACTGCGCATCTGCGACACAAACGACCATGCCGTCTGTTGGGTCGCTGTCGGGCGTTCGTACCAGTACTGCAGGGTGTCCGTGCCGTTCACCGCGCACTTGAAGCCCAGACCGCCGTAACGCAACTTGCTGTTCCACGGACCGGCATCGGTGCCTTGCGTGATATCCAGCGGCGTCCCTTTGTACTCGTCGCGCATGCACTCTTTAATGTCCTGCACACTCACTTTGCGGTTCGGAATGATCCACAGTGGCATGTGCTCGCCTTCGTCCTTACCGTTGCTCTCACGGAAGGTCTTGCCGCTGGCGTAGTCGAAATAGCGGTCCATGTCATCGCTGAAATGGCGGAAGAACGACCACACACGTGCTTCGCATACATACAAGCCGCTGAAGTCGAAGGGATTGTATGCTGCCTGAAAACTGAAGTCCTTGTCCGCACCGGTGAAATAGCCTTTCTCGCGGGCAAAAGCGATGAGGTCTTTATCCCACATCCAATCGCCGTGGCAAACACAGTTCAGTTTCTTCTCCAGACGTTTCTGCTCTTTGGTTAACTTCGCTTTGCCTTGCGGCAGGGTCGTAATACGCGCCTGATTGGCATGCCCTGCAATCGCATTGTCCGGAATACGAACAGCTACCCAGTTGGCACCTTTCTTGCCCGGTCCTTTACCAATCAGATCCATGATCCACACCTCATTCGGGTCACCGATGGAGAACGACTCACCTTCGGAAGCGTAGCCGTACTCGTTCACGAGCGTGATCATCCATTCGATCGCTTCGCGTGCCGTCTTACTGCGCTCCAGCGCGATATAGATAAGGCTGCCGTAGTCCACGCCCACTGTGTCCCACAGTGCTTCACGTCCGCCCCAGGTCGTCTCACCGATGGTAACTTGGTGCTCGTTGGTGTTGCCCACTACCGAATAGGTGTGTGCTACTTGCGGAATCTGTCCAAGGTCACGACCGGTGTCCCAGTCTTTGACCGCGCGCATGGTGCCTTCGGGGTAGTCGGCTGCTGGAGCAAAATGCAGAAAACCGTACATGCCGTACGAGTCGGCTGCATAGGATATGATGGTACTACCGTCCGCAGACGCGTCCTTACCGACAAGGAAATTGGTACAAGCGCTGACTACTGAATACTGAAAACTGATCACGGTCAGCAGCACTGCTGCTACAATATATTTTTTCATAACAATCTGGGGTTTTGAAGTTCGTTGATTCGTTTATCTCTTTTTTTCAATGCGATGTCGTACGCCTGGCGGTAGTATTTGAAGAAATGCTTCCAGTCGGCTTTCTTCGCTACGGCTGCGGCTTCTTTGCGCGCACGCGCTTTCTCCTCTTTGGGTAGACGGTCAAAGCGCAGCAAGTCGTTAGCGATGTGTTCTGCTACCTGGTCAAAATTCGAGTCATTGCGCTCGATAACCACGACACCATATTGGTCTTTCTGTTGCGCAGCCCATACACCGAAACCGGCTAATGACGTAGTGATGGTTGGCACATGGAACGCGCAGGACTCCAACGGGGTGTAGCCCCACGGTTCGTAGTACGACGGGAACACGCTTACGTCCATGCCGATAAGCAGGTCGTAATAGGTCTTGCCGAACAGCGGATCGTGACCGTTCAGGTAATAGGGAACGAACACGGCGCTCACTCTGCCTTTGCGTGACGGAGCGCGGTCAAGATACGGGATCATCACAAACGCGATCACTTCGCGCTCCAACTGCTGGCTGTGGTAGATCTTCTGTGCCAACTTGTCCAGTGCGGCAGCGAATACGTCAATACCTTTGTTTTTCCACTCTAGACGACCGGAGATGCACACGAGTAATGCGTTCTCGGGCACCACGCCGCCGAGTTGTTCTCCGGCTACCTTACGCAGCGCCTCGCGCGCTTCGGCACGTTTGAGGTCGAAGTCCTTGCCTTTCGGTACATAAGTCGGTTCAAAACCGTTTGGCGTAACGATATCCACCGGTTTGTCGAGCAGTTGCTTGCACTCGCGCGCGGTGATGTCACTGACGGTCGTGAAGCAGTCGGCATGATGGGCAGCCTGTTTCTCCACCGAGTGCTTGCTGACCATGTTCAACTCGTACGCCATCTGGTCGCCGTTGTAGTGCTCAAAGTAGTCGTACAGCGGTTTGCCGTTTCCGGCTATCGAACGACCGATACCCGTTGCGTGCGTGGTGAACAGGGTCGCTATTTGCGGACAATGGTCTTGCAGGTAGAACACCGAGAAGGCTGTCTGCCATTCGTTGGCATGCATGCAGAAATTCGGCTTTTGTCCTTTGCCTTTCGTCAGAAAATGGTACAACGATTCCATCACCATGCCGGCAGCGTAGCCGAACAGACACGACTCGTCGTAGTCGCCGTACGCCGCATGGCTCTGCACTTGGAATTTATTCCATGCCCAGGCATAGATCTCATCTTTCTTCGCCCACAGCGCATCGAACTTCAGCAAGATAGCGATCGGTTCACCCGGCACTTTCCATCTGCCGATCCGGACAGGGATGTCTGAATGCTGACGGCTGAATGCTGAAAGCCATTCTTTCAGAAGTTTTTTATCTTCCTTAAAGTAAATATCACTGTGCTCTCCGAAGTCGGGTCCGAAGAAAAACACTTTGTCGGGGTGCTCGGCTTGCATCGAAGCAGCACGAGTACTCAGCACCGCATAAATACCGCCTACGCGGTTACACACTTCCCAAGAAGTCTCAAAAATATAATCAGGTGTATTCATTTTCAATTACCAATTACCAATCACTTCACCTCATTGTCCAATGCCAGTTTGGTCACGCCCTCCAACTCATTGAGCAGAGTAGGGATAGTAACGAACTTGTTGTTGTCCGAACCCACGAACGGCATGTACCACACACCGTCTTTGTTCGCCCAGTAGATGCGATTGTCAAACCGTGTGTCCAGTACCATCGCACTGCAGAGCCGTTCATCTATCTGCACGATGTTGGCTCCGTCTATGTTTGCTACCCACAGTCCGTTGGCGCGGAAATAGATCTTGCGGTTGGCGATGTGGAAACCTTCCAGCTCGGGGAACACCGTCTTGAGGTCCGACAAGCGGAACTCCCAGCCGTTGTACGTCTGTATGGTGTCCTGCTCGGCATCTAACAACGGTGCTGCCGAAGCGTCCGCGAGGGCACTCTCTGCCCGTTCACCGAAGATGCGCTGACGATAGTCTCCTGCTGCTGTCCGGATGAGCAGCGCGTTCGTGGCGCTGTTCTGTACGTCAAAGGTCTTGGTGATCACCGTCGTCTCGTTGTTCATCGTCACACGCAGCGTTACTTCCGCTTGACGCGCTTCGGTGAAATAGCAGGTGATGGTGTTACCCGTTGTGCTGACTATCGTGTCCGGGAAATCCCATTCGTACTCAATCGTGTAGTTGAAGGGGTTGTACACATTCGCTTCGAACGTGTAGTTCCGGAAGATGGTGAACACGCTGTCCGCGCATACAAAAGTGGGCACGGTGTCATACACGGTGATTTCTGCTGTCTTGGTCAATGAGTTCTTCTTGTCCACTTTGAGTAGTACGCGGTACGTTCCCGGACGTTTGTACACATGGGATGGAATTTTCAAAGAAGAAGTCGTTCCGTCACCGAATGACCACTCCCACTCTTCACCGGCGGAAGAGAGGTTGGAGAACTGAACGGATTGCCCTGCGCGCGGTTCGGTCGGTGAATAGGTGAAATCCACATTCACTTTCTTACATGCCATCAGCGCTAAGCAAAGCGTCAATAATAGAATAGTTTTTTTCATAATCGTCGTTGGCGTTCAGCCAATGTATTGCTTTGTCGCGTCTAAACCAAGTCAGTTGCCGCTTGGCGTAGTGACGCGTGTTTTGTTGTATCAGTTCAATGGCGCGGTCCAAATCGTACTCGCCGTCGAAATAACTGAAGAGTTCTTTGTATCCGACCGTCTGCAGACTGTTCAGATGCCGTTTGTCATAGACACTCCGTGCTTCATCCACCAGTCCGTCGGCTATCATCTGCAGCACACGGCGGTTGATGCGGTCGTACAGCTCTTCCCTCGGTCGGTCCAAACCGATCTTCACGATGCGGAACGGTCTGACAGCTGAATGCTGATCGCTGACTGCTGACTGCTTCGTCAACAAGGACGAATACGGTTTTCCTGTTGTCAGGCAAATCTCCACACAGTGTCTCAATCGGGCGGGGTTGTGTTGGTCCACTTGTTCCCAGTAAACAGGGTCGAGACGCTGCACTTCGCTCTGTAACCACTTCAACCCTTCACCGTTCGCCATCTGTCCTTTCGCCGTTACTTCGGCACGTATCTCCGCCGGCACAGTAGGCAGGTCGTCCAACCCGTTGCACACCGCGTCTGCGTACAGCATCGAACCGCCGCTCATCACCAGTACATCGTGGGTCTGGAACAGTTGTGCTATCAGTTCCAACGCATCGCGCTCGTACTGACCTGCGTTGTAATCCTCTTCCAGCGCGCGCGTGCCTACGAAGTAATGCGTCGCGCGCGTAAGCTCTGCCGCTGTCGGTGCCGCTGTGCCGATGGGGATATCACGGTACACCTGACGGCTGTCGCAGTTAATCACCGGACTGCCGTACCGTACCGCCACACCCAACGATAGTTCCGTCTTTCCGACCCCCGTCGGTCCTACTATGAGCAGAAGAGTTTTCAGTTTTCAGCGTTCAGTTTTCAGCTTAAAACATTGTTCCATCATCAAAACTGAGGTCTTGGAAACCTTCGTAGTCGATGTCGCCCAAGTCGTACTCGTCTTTGAACTCGTCGTTGAACTCAAAATCATCATCGCCGCCTTTGCTGCCTAAACCGGCTAACGGATCTTCGGACTTGAGCTGCTTCGGCGCTTTGCCGCGCGACTCCACGCACTCCACACCGTTCATGCTACCCGGCTTGATCTCCTTGAGCGAACCGAAGAAATAGCGCTCGAACATGGGATCGAAGATGTAGATCAGACGCTGACCCTGTTCCTCAATCAGATCGGACAGACGCGTCTCGTTCATCACCATGTTGTCGTACTCGAAGTTCGAGTCCATCTCTACGAGCGTCACTTCCTGACCTTTCTCCCACTCGTCGTTGCACAGGAAGAACGATGTCATCTGATCGTCGGGATAACCCACACTCTTCAAAATAGCTTCGTGCAGTTGCAGAAACGTAGCGTCTGCATCGGCTTCAAAAACGCGACGGAAATTCGGGTCGCCTTCTTCACACGAAAAAGTAAATCTGTAAATCATATCTGTTCAATTATCAATTCTCAATTCTTAATACTCCATCCCAATATTATCCACCCATACGATATTACCCGGGCAGCCGGTGAACGGTTGCTGACAACCGGACGAGACTTGCACGATCACATGCGTCGGTTCCAGATCGCCGCGCCAACCTATCTCCTCAATGCACACCATTTTTCCTTTACTGTTCCGCGCCTTGAACCGGTTGTTACACAGTGTGCTCCACGGCTGGTCAGCCCCTTCGGGCAACTCACCATACACCACCGGCACCCGATGCGCGTTCTGCCAGTCCTTCGTGGAACTGCGGATATATTCTGTTGCGGTGCCCACGCGGTAGGCGTATATATGTCCTTTCTCTTCCCAGCGGTATTGCAGCACCATCACGATCTGTCCGGCATCGAGACCCTCTAACTTCTTGATCTTGCGCGAAGCGGCTGCTTTGATGATCGTTCCGTTCTTGATCACCGCCTTGTAGTCCAACACCAGCGCTTTGGGACGTTTGGTAAACGGCATTCCCATGTCGATAGCCGAGTTCGGATCATTGCTGTGCGCCAACGTCACCGGGTTGGCCAGGATGCCGGTGTAGATACTGCCGGTAACCAACGCGTTGAGGTGCAGCGTACCGGCATGCACGGTGTCCAGCCGTGTCTCCATGCGGCAGCAGTAACCGTCACCCCGTTTCTCCGGAACAACACTCACCGACACTTTGGTGATGCCCATGGATTGCGCCAAGGCGTTTCCCGAACTCCACGGCGATTTCTTGCAGCGGGTGTATTTGGTGCCGTAAACGGTGTCCGTCGGAGCAATCATGTATAGCGCTTTGGTCTTGCCGCCCAAGAAGCCTGATTCAGTGATATACCGCACAGCCCATGTGTCGAAATCGCCGTAAGGCAACAACTCCAACCGTTGTGCGTAACTCATCACAACACACCACAAAAGGGCTACTGTCAATACTGTCTTCTTCATCTTTTCACAAAATCGGGCGCAAAGTTAGTGAAAATTTTGCACATGTGCAAGTGCGCGCGCGCTTTTTTCGTAAAAAAGTGTAGATGGGCTAAAAAAAACATAAATTTGAAATCATAAATTTGCAATCTGAAATAATTATTGTAATTTTGCATCGCCATTATGAATGTTTCTGTTTCGGATATTGTCCTCATTTACCTTGCCGGCATCAACGTGCTGACGTTCTTGCTGTTCGGTATCGACAAGTACAAAGCCAAACATGCTCAATGGCGCGTGCCGGAAGCAACCCTCATCGGTTTCGCCGTTCTGGGCGGCAGTGTAGGGGCGTTGTTGGGAATGAAAGTGTGGAACCACAAGACGAAGCACAACAAGTTCCGTTTCGGTCTTCCTCTTATCCTCCTCACCCAACTCGCCGCTGTGGTGGCGGTGTATTATATGTTTTTCCGCTAAAAAGGCGATATTTGTCTCGTTCCAAAATGTTCTATTTGACCATCGTGGTCACATCGGACTCAAGTCGGAGGCAATACCTGGTCATTACCTATGCAATAATGTTCTATTTTACTTGCTTTCCCTTTTTATAAATGAAAGAGAAGAAATATGGAAATTCGGCATTTTTTGAATTTCTATAACTGATTGTATTTTAAATATTTAAGTAGTATAATTTCAAACAAAGTCTAGGAGTATAAGTACGAGCCTTGCTGTTTATTTTAACTACGGCCCAATTTAGGTTCGTTTTCAGGTACAGAGATAATAAAAAATCGCTACGCAAATTGATGTGTAGCGATTTTGATAAAAAACATAATGTGGTTATACTCCTCGTATTAGTTTTCGTAGGAAAAAGAATAGGTATGGACTTATCACCATGCATACTACAAAGATAAATATTCCCCTTGCCCAGTTATATTCCTGCCAATATTCAATAGCATAATGGAATGACAAAATAATCCATCCTAAAGCAAAACAAACAAGCAGAAATCCACCTACAGCGTCCATAACGATTAAATTTTGTGCAAAGTTACTGCTTTTTTCTGATATATGCAAATGTTTGCATAATTATTTACTGCTTTTTCTTCTATTACAATCGCGACACAACATCTGGCAGTTGCTCGCGATCGTACGTCCGCCTTCTACCCAGGGGGTAATGTGGTCGGCTTCCATGAATTCGATGTCGAAAGGTTTGTGGCAGATAGCACATAAACCGCCTTGTCGTTCATAAACCTCACGACGGGTGTTGGCATCAAACGCACGAATACCTAAATGGTGAATGTCGCCATCCAGAATATAGGCAAAGATACCGGATTTCTTTTGCACATCGGAGTCTGCCATCAGTTTTGCCATTTGTTCGTTGATATAGGTTGCCGTGAGTTTGGTATCGCGATGTTTGTTATAGAGCAAGCCCCATTCAACGCCTTTCATCTCTTTCTTGTACTTACGTCCGAAGAGTTTGTCCACCCAATGAATGACGTCTTGGAAATACTGCCATAACTCGTCCGCGTCGGTGTCGTGCTGATGGTCTGCCATGTACTGACGAAGTGATTTGCCTTGGGCGTCACCTATCCATTGGAGTGCGGTCTCAAAATAGTCCTGACGGATAGGCGAACCGGACATGAAATCCGAGGCGATACGATACGCCACGCAACCTGTCTTGGAGAAACGACGCTTGGCTTGTGTCGTCCACGAACCTGCATAGATAGCGTTCAAAATCTCTTGGTCGGTCAGTTTCTCGCCGGCTATATTGATACGCTGAAACCATTTGATTTTTTCTTCGTCGGTGCCCTCACAGATATAGACTTGAAGTTTGTAGTCCAAAATACGGTTTTGCTGCTCTTGGGTCATGTTGTTGAAGCCGAGCAAGTTACCGTCAAACTCCATCATATACTCGCCGGCAATGAATGAACAGATAGAGATCGTACGTTGCTGACCGTCCAACACTTCGTAGTCGATGCCATCCGCGCCGTCGGTCTTGACCCAATACATGACGTTGAGCGGAAAGTTCTGCCAAACGGTATCCATGACGGCGTTGCGTTTCTTTTCGTCATAGACGAACTCCCGCTGATATTTCGGACGAATATTGAGTCGTCCACCGTAGCCGACGATCCCTTCTTCCTGAATACTCAAATCATTATACCCCGCGCACAACTCCCGCACGCGTACTTCATGTAAATCTATTTTCATGGTTTTTGTGGTTTTTTATTACGAATTAAAATACGAGCATAAGGATCTTTTTGCCCA
>JAFPGA010000146.1 GCA_017423085.1 Paludibacteraceae bacterium
GACGCGAGATGAGGAGAGCGGCGAGGGTAATGCGTTCACTCAAAGATGGGGCTGGCTCGCTGTCATTGATGCAGTATCAGAGACTTATCGATGCAGCTGGGAGGCCGCTACCGCTATGAGCGTGACGGAGTTCCTGAACGTCTATTGTTATCGTAACGACAAGATCGCCGAAAAGGAGAGGCAAGAGCAATTATGGAGAGCACAACATTAAGCGAGTTTCCAAAGGTGGCCGAGGTGCTGGAGCGCTACGGCCGTGAGTTCATTGAGCTATACAAGATAAACCTTGTGCAGTCAGGACGTCCGGCATCGGGCCGTCTGGCCGAATCGCTGAACTATCAGGTCAGCATAGGCACTAACGTCTATGCGGTCGATATATCACTCCTTGACTATTGGAAATACATAGAGAGCGGAACACGTCCGCATTGGCCGCCCGTGTCAGCTATACGCGAGTGGATCAAGGTCAAGCCGGTCATACCGCGCCCAATGGCAAACGGAAAACTCCCCACCGAGTCACAGCTCGCTTTCCTTATCGGCCGCAAGATATCCCGTGTCGGTACTGAAGGTATTAACGACTTCGAGAGAGCCAACCAAGAGATATTCTCACGCATGGAAATGAGTCTCGCCGAGGCCGTGACGGAAGACTTACAGCGCCAGGTATCCATTATCTTCACGGACTTCGAGAAGCGGTAAGACACAAATAACGGGCTTTCCCTATATGAAGTAAAACACTATCATGGCATCACCCATTTGGAAGGATTACTCGGTAGACCTCGGCACAACTGACGGCCAGGCGTTCACCATTTACGACAAGGCCGATAATACCGGCAACGTCATATACAGCGGCAAGGCATACCTCAAGCCGGGCGCGTCACACGTGTACGTGAAGGTGAACGACATTTGTGCCGATTACCTGCACCAGCTTATCGCCGCGTCATTCGGAGCCGCGTCTGACGTGGAGAACTACGACACAAGCGTGCCCGTGTCTCATGCGTTCAGCCTCTACGTAGGCGCCACCAAAAAAGCCGATTGGGTCTTTTATCTCAATTGGGAGTATAAGGACGGCAGCACCGACAAGGTGAACGCGACCGCCAACGTACCGATAACGGGCCGTATTCAGCAGGGCATGAAAGCCCCTTTATCGTGTCTCGTCCTCGGCGGCACCCAGCAGGTGACGGTCAACCACTCCGGCACACAATCGTCTATATACGTAGGCCCCGCACCCTTCAACCTCTACTCACGTGCGGCGTCTACTGACACGTTCCTCAATATGGCGGTGTACGGCGGTGCGTCAGTATCCTACAAGGTCGTACCCAAGTGCCACCGTTACGCGCTGTACTACGTGAATGAGGTGGGCGGCGTGGACGTCCTGCTCCTGGAGGGTAAGTGTCGTGTCACCGACAGCTACAACCGTAAGACCTACAAGCAGAGCTATGACAACGGCGACGCACGTAACCGCGGCACCGTGAACTATAATAACGACATCACAAGAGCGTGGGAGCTGCACACGGGCTGGCTCACGGACGTAGAGGCGGGCCGTATGCGTCACCTGCTGGGCAGCACCCTCGTCTTCTTGTGTGACTGCGATGACGATAACACCCTGCACCCCGTCACGATCTTAAACGGCGATTGCCCGGAGAAGAACCACAAGGACGGAATGATAGAGTACGGCATTAATGTAGAACTCGCCCGCGACATGGTAAGGAGATGAGAACGAAGTACACCCTATACGTCAACGGACAGCGAGTCGACATCAACGCCGACGCTCTGGTACTTATGAACTACAAACAGAGCGACGCAGAGACCCCCGCCGCCGTGTTCAACTCCTGGAGTCAGGAGCTGGCCCTGCCGCGCACGTCAAAGAATAACGTCATATTCGACCACATATACAGAGCCGACCACACCACCCAGGCGGGTAAGTTTAACGTGCTCCAGCGCACCCCGTTCGAGATAATCAGCGACACGGGCGAGAAGCTGGAGGCGGGTTATCTCAAACTCATCGACATGAACGGCGAGCAGTACACCGTCATACTTTACGGTGGTCTCGGTGGTTTCCTTTTCTCGCTCATGTATAACGCCGACGGCAGCAAGAAATCACTTGCCGACCTCGACTATACCGTAGGCGGTGGAGCGGACGAGCTGACGTTCAGCATAACACGCGACGCGGTACGTGAGGCGTGGCGCACGATAGCGGGCATACAAGCCCATGCCGACCTCTGGAACATCATAAATTTTGCACCCTGCTATAACGGCATACCGGGCGGTGACTTCGACGCGGGCAGCGCGTTCTGTGCGGATAGCTGCTTCGGTGTCAAGAATAATGACGGCGACTATTACAGCCGTAACGGACACGTGAAGGTAGACCTTGTGAACTCCGTGGACGAGTGGGCTGCGGGCGACCTGCGCAGTTACCAGCAGCGTCCCGTTATCAGTATCAAGGAGTTCTTTGACGCGCTCCAGCGGTGGGCGAGCGCCAACGGCTACACGTTCAACCTTGACGCGTCGTTTTTCAATAACGCCAACCCCTATTACTGGAAGTCATGGCTGACCCTGCCCAAGCTGGACGGCCTGACGCTGCCCACCGAGTCAGGAAGCGGCACGGAAAACGTACCCGCACCGGCCCAGGGTGCGCTGCCCGCGTATGACAGCACAGCCCGCAAGGTGGTAGACGTGCCGGGCCCCTGGGACACCGATAAACGCCGCACGACCAAGTACGATATATCCGTGAGTTTCCTCGCGTCGGCAGGTGTGGGCGGTGACTATGAGCCGCGTGTCGCTGCATGGCAGAGGAACTCCGGCGGTGTATACACCCAGCACCGACTTGTCACTATGTACCAGCTCGTCGCGTATGACGCGGACGGTGTGATCGTGGGCGGTTCTAAGATAGCGGCCGCGACTACTCACGTGCAGGGTTCGGGGACTCCGCTGGAGGACACCGTAAGCCCCGCTAACTTCGTGAGCAAGTACAACCTGCCACTCGGCACCAAGTACGCGGAGTATGATCCCGAATACATTGATAGCTCCATCCCCTACGCGGATAACTTCGACGCCTCAATGTATAACGGCGAGTATTACGGTTTTTATGACGGTGACGTCACTCCGAAGGTACTCAAGGATGCTAACGACAGCGAGATAACCCTCAACCTCACAATTAACGGCGTTACCGACGTGGCGGCAGTCAAGTTACATATTGCCTACCTCGCCGTATATACGCAGAGCGGTGACGCGGCCCGTTACCACCAGGAGATAATAACCGCGCTCCCATATTACAGCGACACCTCCAACACCTACCCTCTCACGGACGTATCTATCCGTGACGGCGTGGCCGCGTATGACTACCAGGCGGGCGGCACGGTCAAGAGCGGGGCTGTCATCACCAAGAAGTTACTGCTCGGCGGCACACACACACCCGCCGATTACCTGCTCTCGTTTGCCAAGCAGTTCGGGCTCAGTTTCCGCTTCGACGTGGCGAGCAAGACGGTAGACCTTATGACCCGCAACTCATGGTACAGCCTCGACGCAAACCCCGTGAACCTACAAGAGCGTATCGACCTACCGAGCCGTAAGGTGGTGCCGTATGTTATACGCTCACGTTGGTACGAGTGGGTGAACGCGGTAAAGGGTAAGTTCGCCGACTATTACAAAAGCATCTACGGCCTTGAGTATGGTATGGCGCGTGTGAATACCGGCTTTGAGTTCGACGCCTCACATACGGGTGTGCTGAATGACAGCATACTCCGGGGCGCGGCCGAAGTTCTGCACCAGAGCAAATACTTCGAGACTATAACCGAGAACAGCAAACCCTGCCCGGCCCCGTTCATCGACGGCGGCAGTTTCACACTCTGGAACTATGAGGGTGAGACCCAGGAGCAGGACATCGTGACACCGAGCGACGCCGCTACGATCGTGTACCTTAACAGCTCGTACAAAGGCTATGACGTAGGCGGCTATCCCAAGCCGGAGTTTTGCGATAAGGACGGCAAAGAGGTAGAGGGTGAGGACGTTCTGCTTATGTATGACGGTGCGGGGGCTCCCACCGAGTACGGCCGCGTATGCCTTACCGACGATAACGGCCTTATGACACTATATAACGAGGGCAAACCTTGTTGGTTGCTCGGTCAGGCGTCTATCGCGGCAAATGCCCCGTATGTCATCGGAGCTGGTTTGAATATGCCCCGTTTCCGTCGTATGCTGACGGCGGGCACGACCACCGCCACGCACTCGCTCGATATGGCCGTTCCGTCAGAGATAGACCAGCCGGCAATAACGTGCGCGGCCGACAAAGCAGTCTATCAGCGTGGCTGGGCGAACTATACCACCGACAAAATGGACGTTGACGCGAAGGCCATGACGTGCAAGGTGAACTTGCGCGGTCTCCAGGTGGGGCAGAACTTACTCCGCAACTTCTACTACTTTGACGGCTGCGTCTGGGTACTTAACCAGATAAAGAATTATGTCGTCGGCGGTGACAACCTGACCGAGTGCGAGTTTATCAAAGTGAAAGACAAAACGAATTACACCAACGGACAAACATATTAAGCTATGGCTGACAACACAATGACTATACAGCGGATAATCGAGGTACACGCCGAGCGCTCGACCGACACCGTCAAAGACCTCAAGACCGAGATTAACCAACTCAAGGATGCCCTCCTAAATGTCGACAAGGCAAGCGAGGACTATGACAAGGGTCTCAAGCTCTTGCGTGAGGATCAGAAGCGGCTTAATGAGGTAAACGCCCTTACAAAGAAAAGCGTAGACGCGCTGCCCGGCTCATACAATGCGCTGAACGCTGAACTTGTGCAGACCCGCAAGGCTTATAAAGAGCTGACACCCGAGGAACGTGCAAACGCGGAGGTTGGCGGCGTCATGATCAAGCGCATACAGGAACTTGACAAGGAGCTCAAGACGCTTGACGCTGACATGGGTCAGTACCAGCGTAATGTCGGTAACTATCAGAGTGCTCTTGACGGAGTGCGTGAAAAGTTAGGCAAGTTCCGTACCGAATTGGTGGCTGTCGGTGCTGTGGTGGCTGCGGGAGTTAAGTTACTCAAGGGATATTTCAACACCTTGCGCTCTAACTTCCAAGAGTTCAGCGATGAATTCAACTTCACCGTATCGGGAATGAAGGCGGCCTATCAGGAATTTGTCAATACCCTCTATACCAATAAAGGCTGGTCGCAACTCATAGCCAACATGAAGGAAGCATACGCGAATGGTAGGAAATTCGCGCAGATGCTTGACGAGATATTCGAGCGTAACAACTCCCTCCGTATAGCTGAAGCTGAATTAAGTGAGGAGATAGAGCAGAGCCGTATTGCCGCCAGGAATACCGCGCTTTCATACGAGGAACGTCTGGCCGCTGCCGAGAACGCGATACAGAAAGACGCCCAGCTCGCACAGATGCGTAAGGAGATTGCCGAGCAAGAGATGGAGGCTAACCGCGGTATCCTCATGCAAAAGACGAAGATGACCGAGGCAGATATCGAGTATTTCGTCAATAACTACAATCAAAACCGTCAGGCAATCAAAGAGGCTCAAGACTATATACAGCAAGAGCAAGACCTTACGGGAAAGATTGCAAGCGAGACCCAGGTGCGTAACTACAAGCGCCGTGAGGAATATGAGCAGACGCTTGCCGGACTGCGTGAAGGCTTAAGCGCCGAGGCTGCCGCTATCGTTGAGATAACCAAGAAGTACAACTTGTCCAACGATGAGATGGTCAACAATTATGTTGACTCATACGTTAAGTTCCAGAATGTCAACGCAGACTTTGAACGTGCCAATGCCCGTACACTCTTACAGCGCGATAAGATGCTCCAGCAGATCGCCGGTAATGAGGTGCAGACGGTCACCACTACGCAACAAGTTGTCCGTGAGAAGTGGATGTCCGATAACGACTACTACCTTCTCATTCTGAAAAACCGCGCCAAGCTGACCGAGGAGGGCAGCCAGGAGCAGCTCGAAGCATTAAAGGCTGTCCGTGAGCAAGAATTTGTCATCGAGTCCGAACGTCTGGCAAGCACCATTGAGAACGAGCAGCAGAGAGCCGATGCTATCAAGCTGATAGAGGAGGTTAAGAACGCCGACTTGCTCGCTATGGAGGAGGAGTTCGCCGCCAACCAGCAAGCCATACTCGATCAAGAGGCAGAGGCCGAACGTAGAGCCGCTGAAGCCCGCGCAAGAGAGGAGGAGCAGCGTATCAAGGCCGAACAAGCCGCTTGGGAAAGACTGCACAAAGCCAAGATCGCAACCGTCAATAACGCCTTTACTACGATGCTGTCCTTGTATGAGGCTTTCGGTGACGAGAGCGCCAAAGAGTCCGAGGGTTACAAGGCAATCGCATCAGCTCAAGCAGTAGTACAGGCTCTCCTGTCTGCCAATGAGGCTTACGCTTCTATGGCATCTATACCGTATGTAGGCCCAGCACTCGGCGCAATAGCCGCAGCCGCAGCACTCGCCCAGGGTATGGCTCAAGTCCGTGCTATCAACGCCACCAACATGAAGGGCTCGACCAGCACCCCGTCAGTAAACACGACCACGCCCACGGCATCGGTAAGTGCTCCCGCCGTCATTCAGCAAGTGGAGTCAACACGCACCCTCACGGGCGTCGATGAGGAACAGCGAATGAACAATGCACAGCGCGTTTATCTGGTCTATGACGACGTACAGCAAGCTGGCAAGAAAGTCAGCGTAGAGCAA
>JAFPGA010000147.1 GCA_017423085.1 Paludibacteraceae bacterium
GAGTGATGTATTACAGTTATACCCATCTACCGCCTATGGATTTCCGTCCATACAAAGTAGGTAATCACATCCCTACTCTCATGGAGATCCCTGATGATGCGGAGCCGGATGTATATGACATCAAACTGATTTATGCCAAAGATGGTGTAGAGCAAGAGTTCACGCTGGAGAATTATCCGAAAGGCGACAGCACATGGACGTTCGTGGACCAGCACTCCGTGTTGGTGAAGAAAGGCTACGAGGCGCCGATTCATGACTTCGAAATCATAACGATGGACTTTGAGGATATCACGTACGATATTTTGGAGTCGGAATGGCCGGTAGAGTTAATTATTATGTACGACCTTCAGAAGGCCGACCGCAAGCAACTGGACAAAGTCAAACAGATGGTTGAGCGGTCACAATATACTTTTGATTCCTTCCTCTATATCCTAACCGGTTCGGGCGAGGACGAGATTATGGAGCTGGCGCAAGAACTCGGATGGGATGAGGAGATGGTGACAAACGTATTCTGCTATACCGACCCCGTGACGCTGAAGACCATCGTGCGGGCGAATCCAGGCATGATAGTCGTGCAGAACGGAACAATTATCGAAAAACATAACTTTAAACAATTATAAAAATGGCAAGAATTAAAATGGTTGCAGGCAACTGGAAAATGAACAAGAACCTGCAGGAAGGTGTAGCCTTGGCTACCGAATTGAAAGAAGCAGTGAAGAACCCGAAGTGCGCCGTTGTAATCGGCACACCGTTCATCCACTTGGCTACCGTAGCTGAGTTGCTCAAGGGTTCGCCCATCAAGGTTGCTGCAGAGAACTGCGCAGACCACGAAAAGGGTGCATACACGGGAGAAGTAAGTGCTGAGATGGTTAAATCGACCGGCGCTGAGTATGTGATCCTCGGTCACTCGGAGCGTCGTCAGTACTACGCTGAGAGCTATGAGATGCTGGCAGAGAAGACTCGTCTGGCACTCGCTAACGGTCTGAAGGTCATCTTCTGCATCGGTGAGGTAAAAGAAGAGCGTGAAGCAGGTAAGCAGAACGAGGTAGTGAAAGCACAACTAGAGGGCTCGGTATTCGGTCTGAGCGCAGAGGAGTGGAAGAACATCACCCTCGCATACGAACCGGTTTGGGCTATCGGTACCGGTCTGACCGCTACGCCGGAACAGGCACAGGAAATTCACGCATACATCCGCGGTCTCGTGGCTGACAAATACGGTAAAGAGGCTGCAGACGACACCACCATCCTCTACGGCGGAAGCTGCAACGAGAAGAACGCTGCTGAACTCTTCGCTTGCCCGGATATCGACGGTGGTCTGATTGGTGGCGCTGCTCTCGTAGCAGAGAAATTCTTGGCAATCATTGCTGCACGCTAAATCGTAAATTATTTATGGCTTTAGTAAAAGCAATAAATAGAAACGGTGAACTCCTCACCCCGCACATTGCTGACGACGTGTTCATGGCAGAGAACGCCACGGTCGTTGGCGATGTGACAGTGGGTGAAGGATGCAGCTTGTGGTTCAACTCTGTGCTGCGCGGCGATGTGAACACCATCACCATCGGACGTCATTGCAACATTCAGGACGGTGCAGTGCTCCATACGCTATACAAGAAATCAACGATTACACTCGGCGACTACGTGTCCGTAGGACACAATGTCACGATCCACGGTGCAGATGTCGATGACTATGCTCTGATTGGTATGGGTGCTACCCTGCTCGACGGAGCACATGTGGGTGAAGGAGCGATTGTAGCTGCCAACGCACTCGTGCTATCCGGCACACAGATTGGTCCGCACGAGATATGGGGAGGCGTGCCGGCGAAGTTCATCAAGAAAGCCGACCCTGCCCAAACAGCAGAGATAAATCAAAAAATTGCTAATAATTACGCCATGTACGCTTCATGGTATAAAGACTAACACTATGTATAAACGCATACTTTTAAAACTCTCGGGTGAAAGCCTTGCCGGAGCCAACAAGCAAGGCATTGATACACAGCGTCTTGCAGACTACGCCGAGCAAGTGAAAGCGATCGCGCAACGCGGTGTTCAGATCGGTATCGTCATTGGCGGAGGAAACATCTTCCGTGGTCTGAGCGGTGCACAAAAAGGTTTCGACCGCGTCAAAGGTGACCAAATGGGCATGTTAGCTACGGTCATCAACGCACTGGCACTCGCTTCGGCATTAGAGTCCATCGGTCAACCCGTACGCGTACTCACCTCGATCCGCATGGAGCCGATTGGTGATTTCTACAGCCCTGCCAAGGCACAACGACTGCTGGATAAAGGCAATGTAGTCATTCTCGCCGGTGGAACAGGAGCTCCCTACTTCACTACCGACACCGGTTCATCGCTTCGCGCACTGGAGATCAAAGCCGACGTGATGCTCAAAGGCACCCGCGTGGACGGTATCTACACCGCCGACCCGGAGAAAGATCCGAGCGCCACGAAGTTCGATGAAATAACGTATGACGAAGTCATCCGCCGCGGACTCAAGGTCATGGATCTCACCGCCACCGTCATGTGCAAAGAGAACGGTCTGCCCATCTATGTGTTTAACATGGATCAGGTAGGAAATTTAGAAAAAGTAATTAACGGAGAGACTATCGGTACTCTCGTAAAACCCTAATATTATGAACGACGAATTAGAACTCTATCAATCTGCAGCCGAAGAGCAAATGCAGAATTCTGTAGCACACTTGGATGATGTACTGCAACACATCCGTGCCGGTAAAGCAAATCCGCGTATCTTAGACCCGATTAAGATTGATTATTACGGGGCTATGTCGCCGCTGGCTAACTGCGCTACCATCACTACGCCTGATGCACGCACCATCGCCATCACGCCATGGGAGAAGAAACTGATTAGCGAGATCGAGCGCGCCATCATCAATTCCAATATCGGACTCGCTCCGTCTAACAATGGTGAGACCATTCGTCTCATCCTTCCGCCGCTGACCGAGGAACGCCGTCGCGAACTATGCAAGCAGTGCAAAGGTGAGATGGAAGAAGCTAAGATGTCCATCCGCAACGCCCGCCGTGATGCGATTGAGGAGTTTAAGAAACTCGTCAAGAACGGTCTGAGCGAGGATATCGAGAAGGATGCCGAAGAGGATATCCAGAAGGTGCACGACAAGTACATCGCCAAAGTGGAAGCCCTCTACGCAGCCAAGGAAAAAGAGATCATGACGGTGTGAGGGGTCTCGTCATTAAATCAACGGGTAGCAGTTACATCGTTCGAATGGACGATGGTTCGGATGCGGAATGTCGTATCAAAGGCAATTTCCGCATCCGAGGCATCCGTAGTACAAACCCCATTGCAGTCGGCGACTATGTAAATGTACAAGGTGACAATGGACAATGGACAAAGGACAATGGGCAAAACACCTTTTGGATCACCGATGTCGAAGAACGGCGGAACTACATCATCCGCAGATCCACTAATCTCAGCAAAGAGAGTCATATCCTGGCCGCGAACATTGACCAGGTGGCCCTCATTGTCACCGTCAATCACCCGGTAACAAGCACCACGTTCATTGACCGCTTCCTTGCCACCTGCGAGGCCTATCGCGTGCGCGCGCTCCTTATATTTAATAAAATAGACCTGCTGACCGCAGAAGAACTGGAGCATCTTGCCGAACTGCGCGCACTCTACGAATCCATCGGCTACCGAACAATGGAGCTGTCAGCTATCAGCCTTAAGCCTTCAACTATTTTGCCTTTGCTCGAAGGAAAGACGACCTTGTTGAGCGGTAATTCCGGTGTGGGAAAAAGCACCCTACTCAACGCGCTTTTCGGGCGGGAGATAACCCGCACCGGCAAGATCTCCGATGCGCACGACAAAGGAATGCACACAACAACCTTCAGTGAAATGTATTTCCTGGACCAAATCACAAATCACAAATCACAAATCAC
>JAFPGA010000148.1 GCA_017423085.1 Paludibacteraceae bacterium
AGACTGGACGGATCGAGACGGTATTCGGGGGCGGCATTTGCCATGATACGATAGACCTTACCGAACTGGTTGAAGTTACCCACATACGCACCACCGCAGTAGGAGCCCAGGGTGTTGAGCACGGCAGCGGGGGTGACGCCGGCGCGGTCACACTGCGCTGCATCCACGTTCACTTCGTATTTGGGGAAGCGCTCCGAGTAGGTACTCATTGCCATCATGATCTCCGGACGTTCATTGAGTTTGGCAATGAACTTCGTCGCGTCGGCATTGAACTCCGACATCGGACGATCCTGCGTGTCTTGCAGCACCAGGTTGACCGAGTTACTGGATCCGTAGCCCGGTACTTGCGGCATTTGGAACGGGATGACCACCGCGTTCTTGATCTCCTGGCAGTCCAGTGCAAAACGGGTATAGACCAGTTCGATGATGTGGTTCATGCCCGGTCGGTCGTCCCAGTTCTTGAGACGGACGATGAGCGTCGCGTAGCTACTTGCCGAACTGTTGGACATCATACCGTAGCCGTTAACGACCGCGTAGCTCTCCAGCTCGGGTATGTTCTTTATCTTCTCTTCTACCTTGCGCACGATCTCTTCGGTCTCATGCAGGGTGCATCCTTCGGGCGCTCGCACTTCGGCGAAGAACACGCCTTGATCTTCTTGCGGTACGAGACCGGAAGGCAGACCGCGCATTGCGAACACCAGCAGCACGGCTGCTACCACCAGCAGCAGCCAGGACACCCATGGACGTTTGATGAACGAGCTCACGCCGCGTTTGTATTTGTCCGAGATAGCATTATAGCTGACCGTGTACGCGCGTTTGACGTAGTAGTTGAGGCTTTTCTTGTTGTTCTCGTTCGGGTCGAAGCGCATCATCAGACCGCACAGCGCGGGACAGAGCGTCAGCGCCGACACGCACGACAGACCGACTGCCGAAGCCAGCGTCACACCGAACTGCAGGAAGAAACTGCCGGAAGTGCCCGGCATGAAAGCGACCGGAATAAACACCGCCATGAACACCAGTGTACACGAGATGACGGCTACCGACACTTCGCTCATCGCCTGTCGTGTCGCTTCGCGGGCATCGGAGATGCCGCCTTCCATCTTCGCCATCACCGCCTCGACGACGACAATGGCATCATCGACGACAGTTCCGATCGCCAGCACCAACGCAAAGAGCGTCAATATATTGAGAGAGAACCCGGCGAGTTGGACGATGGCAAACGTGCCTAACAATGACACGATGATCGAGATAGACGGGATGACCGTTGCTTTGAAACTCTGTAGGAAGAAATAGACGACCAGAATGACCAGAATGATGGCGATCACCAGGGTCTCCACCACGTTGTGGATAGCAGCGAAGAGGAAGTCGTCACTGGTCTGCAGTATCTCAAACTCCAATCCGGCGGGCATGGTCGGTTTGAGGTCTTCGTACAACTGATGAATGCGTGCATTCACTTCCGTCGCATTGGCACCCGGTGCCTGGAACACCATGAACAGCGTACCCGGTTTGCCGTCTATGTTGGAGGTGAAGTTATAGCTCACCGCACCGATCTCGACGTCCGCTACATCGCTCAAGTGCAGCAGGTGACCGCCGTCACTCGTGCGCAGCACGATGTCGTTGAACTCCTCGACGGACTTGAGCGTTCCTTTGTACTCCATCGAGTACTGATACGCATTCTCCGACCGCTCGCCTAACGAACCGGTAGCCGCTACGAAACTCTGTCCGCCAATGGCGGCGAACACATCGTTCGGTTCCATGCCGTACTGCGCCATCACGTCCGGTTTGAGCCAGATACGCAGCGCGTAGGTGTTACCCAGCGACATGACGTCACCCACACCGGTGATACGCATCAGACGCGGTTTGAGGTTGATGTCGATGTAGTTGGATATGAAGTCGGCATCGTACTTGCCATCGGTCGATTTGATGGCGCCGATGTGGAGGATATTGTTCTGCTGCTTCATCACCTGCACACCCACTTTGGTCACTTCAGCGGGCAGCAGCGCGGTGGCTTTGCTGACGCGGTTCTGTACGTTGACCGCCGCCAAGTCCGGGTCGGTGCCTTGCTTGAAATACACCTGTATCGATACGTCACCCGAGGCGGAAGCCGACGAGGTGATATAGGTCATGTCGGGCACACCGTTGATGCTCTCTTCGAGCGGTTGCACCACGGATTTCATGATGGTGTTGGCATCGGCACCGGTGTACGAGGTCGATACACGCACCGTAGGCGGGGCGATGTTCGGGTACTGCTCAATCGGCAGGGTGGTGATGGCGATGAATCCCACCAACGCGATAACAATCGATATCGCGCACGCCATCACGTATTTATTGATAAAAATGTTACCTTTCATAAGAATATTTATTAGGCTTTCAGTATTCAGCATTCAGACTTTTTCTTTTCTGACGCAGGTCTGACCTGGCTGATGGCTGACGGCTAAAAAATGACTTGTTGTCCTTCCTGTACATTGTTCGCACCTACGGTGACGATGCGGTCACCTACTTTGAGTCCGGAAGTGACGATCACATCCTTGCCGTTACCGGCATCTTCAGTGGTAATAGCTACCGAGACGACGGTGCTGTCCGGTTGAACGACATAAACCAGCCGTTTGTCCTGCAGACGTACTACGGCTACTTGCGGAATGATCATCACGTCTTTCTCGTCCAGCGGCAGCACGACCGTGCCCTGGATGCCGGAGAACAAGTGTCCTTCGGGGTTGGGGAACGTAGCCTTGCACGCCAGTGTACCGGTGGTGGCATCTACCACACCGGTGAGGCTGGTGATACGTCCTTTATGCGGATACTCCGTGCCGTTCTTCATCACAAACGTCACATCGGGCAGGGACTTCAGGTATTGCTCCACTTCTTTTTTGGACAAGCCCATTGACACCTGGTCTTCAATCAGCGACTCGTTGAGGGAGAACTCCGCTTGCATCTTCTCGTTACCGCTGAGCATCGTCAGTTGTGTAGCCGGAGACACTTGGTCGCCTACGCGTACGCTGATGCCGCCAATGACACCCGTCACCGGAGCGGTGATGGTGCAGAAGCCGAGGTTAACCTTGGCTCTGTTGACCGCCGCACGTGCCTGGCTGACAGCGGCTTGCGCCTGTTTGTAGTTGTTCTCGGAGTTGTCGAGCATGTAACGGCTGACGATGTTCTTGGCAAACAGGTTCTTGTTCGACTCCCATTCCATTTTCGCGCTGCTCTCGTTGGCTTGCGCCGCCAGCAGGTTCGCTTCGGCGGCTTCCAGTTCCAATTCGGCATTACGCGAATCGATGACGAACAGGGTCGCGCCTTTCTGCACTTGTTGACCTTCGGTCACGCATATTTGCATCAGCTGTCCGCTGACCTGCGGCATGATGTTCACGTCGTGCTCACCTTTCATTTTGGCGCTAAACCGCATCGGCAGCACGATATCGGATTTCTCTACTGTCAGCGTCTCGTAAGACGTCTGGGTGGTCTGGGGCATGTCGATGCCGCACGCTACCATTCCGGCTGTTACGGCAAATAAATAAACCCATTTAACTGGTTGCATGGTATATTTCATATTTGTTGTTTGTTATATTTGGCTGCAAAGTTACTATTTTTTTTTGAGATGTGCAAGAAAAAGATATAGAATTATTTGCGTATGTGCAATTTTTGTTGTACCTTTGCAGCAAATTCGTATCACTATGGAGAATAACAGTATTGAAATGTCGCTCATGGAGCCGGAAGAGCGTGAGTTAGTGCAGTTTATCTATGATGCCATCCCTGCCGGGGATCGCAACGGTCTGACGCCGGATGATATACTGCTGGTGCTGGATCTGATGGACGACTACCTGGAGGAACAGGGTTTGCTGCGCGAGGATCCTCAGACCGGTGAAATGGAGTATCTGGACGGCGAGGTGGATGAGACGGAGCAACTTAACTACGTGCTCAAAGCCCTGCAGTCCGAAGGACGCACGGTCACCGGTGTGCAGATTCAACTCATTCAAGATGCCGAACTGCAGTACGGTATTGAGAAAGGGTATTACGAGGAGGAGTAAAGGCTAAAGGCTAATGCTTAGAGGATAATGGAGGAGCAATCTTCCATTATTTGTTTTTTGAGCTCGTCCATACTGCTCATCTGTTTCTCATCGCGAATGAAGCGCATGAAGCGGATGTCCATCGTTTGACCGTATAGGTCGCCTTGGAAGGAGGGAATATGCACCTCAATAATGCCGTTGGAGTCAATATTGAGCATAGCGGGAGTCCAGTCCAGTGCGAGTGCGCGTACCTGCACGGCATAGACGCCTGTTTTGGGAATGATGGTGTGCTCGTCCGCCGGTTGTATGTTCGCCGTCGGGAAACCGATGGTGCGTCCGAGTCCTTTGCCGTGTACCACCGTGCCGCGGAGCGAATAGGGGCGGCCTAACAGATCATTGGCTACAGCGATATTTCCGTTCTCCAGCGCGGAGCGTATCTCGGTGGACGAGACATGCCATTCGCCTTCCGTGAACTCACTCATGGTCAGCACTTCGATGCCCACTTGTTCGCCGATCCGGCGGTAGTCCTGCGGGCGTTTGAGCCGGTCCGAACCGAAGCGGTGGTCATAACCCATGAGCAGCACGGACACGTTATACTGCGTGTGCAGCAGCTCCATGAACTGTGCCGCGGTCAGCATATGTATCTCGTCAAACGGCAGCATCAGCACTTCGCCAAACGCACTGAGCAGCGCACGTCGTTCGTCAGCGGTGCTCAATAACTGCGGCACATAATCGCTCTGCAGCACCATACGCGGATGTTGCTCAAACGTGACAATGAACGGTTCCAAACCCCGTTCGGCAGCCAACCGGTCCAGTTGCTTGAACAAGTACCGGTGTCCCTTGTGTACGCCGTCAAAAAATCCTATAGTAGCGATTCGCTTCAATCCTAAATTTGAAATTTGAAATCGTAAATCAAAAATCGTGCTGATAGCACCCTGCATCGGGCTGTGTGTTGGCGCGGTTTATGCCGTTTCTATCCATAGGATAGGGCAGCGCCGCAAGGCTGTCGCCGATGCCGATGGCGGGACTCAATGAGTCGAGTCGGAAATCGTAATAGATGTATTCCTTGTATTTATAGTAGTCATTGACGAACACCTCAGTCGTGTCCGATTTCTGCCAATACACATTGTCCGCTGCGTGTGGCATACGCAGGGTGTCGGTCTTGAGATAATTGCCTACAAAGGCGCCCGGGTAATATTGGTCAAAAGGTGTGGCGACGACCAGTTGGTTAGACAGGAATCCGGTGATGATGCTGTTGTAGAACGAGGTGACGGTCTGCGGCCCGGTCTTGCTCAGGTTGTCGATATAGACGGCAGCTGCATCCTCTTTGGCAACCGACTGGATACGGATGGATGTGTAGTTGAAATACGATGCTACGGTCGAGTGAATGAACTGATGGTTTCCTCCGGCACAATAGACGCAGTAGGATGCGCAGTTACTGATCTCCGTATTGGTCACCAGTGCATCGGTATTGAGCAGCACCAGACCGTACAAGGTGTGGTTATGAATGCGGCATCCGCTCATGCGAAGGGCGGGTAAAACCGACGTGCAGTTGCTGTAGCAGTACAAACCGATGTTTCCGGACAGAATATCCACGTATTGAAAATCGTATGTCTGCGGCTGCTCGGCTTGCATGTAAAGCCCGTTCCAAC
>JAFPGA010000149.1 GCA_017423085.1 Paludibacteraceae bacterium
CCGGCAGTCATAGCGAGCCGGGAAAAGAAGAACAGGCTACCGAGCAACCCAAACTTCTTCGCCGGATACGATTCAATTTCCTGGCAAAATAATAGGATATAAATGAATAAGAAAGATTAGAATAATATGAGAGCGATTTATTCTGATATGAGTAAATTGTAGCACAGATTAGATGTAAAAACCAAATAATATGATACGCTTAAATTGCTTTTTTCAGGCCGCAGACGCGACAAAGTACAAGGACGCTCTACGTGCTGCAGTAGCTCTGACCGAGAAATCCCGCAATCATGCTTGAAGTAAGTGATTTGATATGAAAAAGACTATTCAAAACATAGCCGGCTATGTGCTTGGCGGAGTGATGTTCGTTGTGCTCTTGCCGACAATTATGTGGCTGGCATCAGGAATGCCGGCATTGGAACATATCGGCGCATTGCGTGCATCCTTGACTGGACTGTTGATGCTTGGCGGACTAACGCTCAGCGTGTGGACTATTGTCTATATGAAGCGTCGTGGCAAAGGTAATCCGATGGACGCATTCGGACATGAAGTAGCTCCGCGCACACAACATCTGATGACCGATGGACCTTATCGTATCAACCGCAATCCGATGTTGACAGGTACGCTGATTTATCTCGCGTCATTTATCGTCTGGCTATGGACATGGCAGGCAGTATTGGTGTGGGTTATTTTTCTTGCGATCATGTTCGTGCAAGTACTGACTGAGGAGAAACGTCTCCGTCAGGATTTTGGCGAAGAATATGAGTCTTATTGCCGTCGCACAGGGCGGTTTTTACCATGGACATGTAAAAAATGAACTTTCAGATTTTTGGCAAGAAACAAGCCCCGACATTGCTGCTCATTCCCGGTTTGGGCGTTTCATACGAGATATTCCTTCCGCTCATTCGTTTGGTGGAAGAGCGGTTTCGTATCATAGCCGTGGAGGTGGACGGTTTTACGCTTGGCAAGCACACACGCTTCACCTCTGTGGACGACCAAGCTTCGCAAATCATTGCCTATGTGCAAGCGCATTGCGACGGACATTTGGATTGTGCCTATGGTCTGTCGCTTGGCGGTAAAATCCTTTCGCGTATCTTGGAGCGCAACAAACTAACCATTGACCATGCCATCCTAGACGCAGCTCCTTTACTGCCATTGCCCAATTGGCTTGTCAATCCTTTGCGGCACTACCAAGCAATCAACGTCTGGACTTGCTACCACTGGACGGGATTTTGGAAAGCCGTCTTCCGCAACCACTATTTCGACGTGCTGCTGGACGAATGCAAGAAAACATGGCCGTGGGGTGGCAGACAGGCCGTCTTAGATGGCTACAAGTCCGTTTATACCAATAAGTTGGAATCTATCTCCGGCAATGACATCCATTTCTGGTATGGCACGAAAGAAGCGTTTGTCGCCAAGCCGCAAGCGAAACATCTGCTTTCGCTTTATCCTCAGGCACATGTCGAGATTTTCGAAGGCATGAACCATGGTCAGCTCCTTGTCGATCATCCGGAAGAGATAGTCCAACGAATCATTCAAATAATACAATGAAACGAAATCAAGATATTATCAGAAAGGCATCTGTGGCGGACATTCCGCGTCTCATGGACTTGCTGCATCAGGTGAATATGGTTCATCATCATTTGCGGCCGGAACTGTTCAAGCCCAATACCACCAAGTACAGCGAGCAGGAACTGGAAACGCTACTTGGTGACGAATCGAAACCTATCTTTGTGTATGATGACGGAGAGGTGCTTGGTTATGCGTTCTGCCAGATAACGCAAGTGAAAAACGACCGGTTGCTGCAAGACCGCAAGAGTTTGTATCTTGACGACCTGTGCGTGGACGAAACGGCGCGTGGCAGGCATATTGGAAGCGCTTTGTTTGAGTTCGTGCGCGACTATGCCAAGTCAATAGGTTGTCATGCTGTCACACTCAACGTCTGGGCAGGCAACGACGCTGCCATGCAATTCTACCAAAGCAAGGGTATGCAACCACAGAAAACAGGAATGGAAATGGAGTTATAACAGAAAGAAATGACGATACAAGAAGCCATTCAAGTCCGCCATAGTGTGCGGCAGTACAAAGACATCGCCATTGAGGCGGAGAAAATAGCGCAACTGCAAGCGCTGATTGACGAATGCAACCACGAGGCAGGTGTGCATATCCAGTTAGTGACCAACGAACCGAACGCTTTCTCCGGCGGACTCGCCAAATACGGCAAGTTCAGCGGAGTGAGCAATTATCTCGTTATGGTCGGCAAGAAAGGTTCCGACGAAGCCATCGGATATTGCGGCGAAAAGATTGTGCTGCTGGCTCAGACGCTGGGTTTGAACTCCTGCTGGGTGGGATTGACGTTCCGCAAGCAGCCGGACAAGTATGAGATCCGCGAAGGCGAGGTGCTCTACTGCGTCATCGCCCTCGGTTATGGTGCCACGCAAGGCGTGCAACATCCGCAGAAGAAAAGTTTTGAAGATGTAGTCAAAGATATGAGGTCTGCCAATGAAAAAATGAGTAAATGTGCAAATGAGAAAATGAACAAATACCCTGATTGGTTCCGTGCGGGCGTAGAGGCTGCTTTGCTTGCACCGACGGCTGTCAATCAGCAGAAGTTCCTCTTTGTGCTGCATGACAACAACCGCGTCGAGGCGAAACCGAACTATTTGCTTATCGGTAGCTACGTCCATACCGACCTTGGCATCGTCAAGTACCATTTCGAGATAGGAGCAGGTAAGGAAAATTTTGAATGGATAACTTTGTAGCCGAATTGGCGCATTATGTAAGAGGACATTAAAAGAAACGATTATGACAGAATACGAAAAAATGCTTCATAACTTGCCGTATGACTACACGGACAAGGAGGTTCAAGCGAACATCCTGCGGGCGTATTATGCGATGCGAGACCTCAATCAATGCGGCGCATGGGACATGGACGAGTTACATCGTTGCATCAAAGCCCTCATCCCCGATGCCCATCCTTCGGTGATTATTTGTCCGCCATTCCACTGTGACCACGGCAACCGAATTAGCATAGGCGAAGGTTCGTTTATCAATTTTAACGGCGTCTTCTTGGATGGTGGAGGTATCACCATCGGCGCACACACGCTTATCGGGCCCAACTGCCAACTGCTGACACCCGACCATCCGCATGATTATATGGAGCGCCGTCAGACCATAGAAACAGGTCTGCCGATACGGATAGGCGATGACTGCTGGCTGGGCGGCGGAGTAATCGTTTGTCCGGGTGTCACCATCGGAAACCGTGTGATTGTAGGAGCCGGTTCGGTCGTCACTCATGACATCCCCGACGATGTGGTCGTTGCCGGCAATCCCGCCAAGATTATAAACGCAAAGAAATGAAGTCGATTGATACTACAAACATGTGCAGTCACCTGCAACGCAAGCTATTTGCTCCTGACGGCGAATACCGTGCTATCCGCGAGCAGATAGAAGCCGACCCGACGCTGAC
>JAFPGA010000150.1 GCA_017423085.1 Paludibacteraceae bacterium
AAGTGAGCGACCTGCTGGCCTACTACATGGGCAAGAACACCACCGAGCGTCAGGGCTTCATCATCGACAACCTCCGCGTGGAGGAAGACAAGGTCGACGAGGGAGATGATTGATGATTGATGATTGATGGATTGACCGAATGCTTCCGCTGATTCTCTTCATAGCGCTGGTGGTGGTCGTGGTCGTGCTCTTCGAGATACGCGAGCGCCAAAAAGCCAAGCATCCTACCTCGGCACCGGAGCGCCCCGACGGCTGTTGTGGCGAGCACCTGGTGTGCGAACGCGAGACGCTGCTGCAGACCAACGCGGAGATTGTCTACTACGACGACGAGGGACTGGACGCACTGGCCGGTATTGCCCCTGCGGACTATACGGAGGCGCAACACAAGGCGCTGCGTGAGGTCTTCTCCACCCTGCAGGAAAAAGATGTGCCGGGATGGTGTCGCAGTCTGCAACTGAGAAATATTCTTCTTCCTCCGGATATACGCGAAGAGGCGCTTCTGATTGTGCGCGAACGACGTAAACAGTAGAAAAAACAGCCTCAAAGTGCTCAAAAGTGCCTGTTTTTGCGAAAAAACAAAAAAAAAATTTGCATATATGCAAAATTTGTAGTACCTTTGCAGTCGCAAAGGTTACAATCATGAAAATAGCTATTATCGGGGCAGGGAGTGTAGGGACGAACCTTCACCATGCCTTTGAACTGAAAGGGATAAAAACAGAACTGGTGCATGCGCGCCCGCTGACGGAGAAAGGGGTTACGGGTTACGGGTTACCGGTTACGGGGGACGGGTTACCGGTTACGGGTGTGCCGGTAGCTGATGTGTACATCTACACGGTGGCTGACCATGTGTTGGCAGAGGTGGTGTCGTTGGTTCATGCGCCCAAAGCACTGCACTTGCACACGTCCGGCTCGATGCCGATAGAGGTGTTCGGCACCGACAAACCGCATGCCGGAGTGCTCTATTTCCTGCAGAGTTTCAACAGGGTAGAGTTGATAGACGACTGGAGCGGCATCCCCTGTTTCATAGAGGGGCGTAACATCGACGACATCGCCGCTATCTATTCCTTGGCACAAAGTCTGACGAGCCGCATCTACGAGGCGAACCAGCATGACCGCGAACGGCTGCACATAGCCGCTGTGTTTGCCAATAACTACAGCAACCTCATGTACCGCATCGCCGCCGATGTGCTGCGCAACACGCAGATTCCCTTCGAAGCACTGCTGCCGCTCATTGACCGGACGGCAGCCAAGGTACATACCATCCGACCGGCTGACGCACAGACAGGACCCGCACAACGTGGGGACAAAGCGGTGATCGCGCACCATATGGAGGTGCTGTCAGACTTCAGAAATCAGAATGCGGAATTCAGTTCGGAAGAGATAGCTGCATTGTATCGAGAGCTCGCAGCGTTAATCGGGAAAGTGCATAATCATCCAACGCTGACCAAGGAATAGTCAAAGTGCCTTCAACAGAAGGCATTTTTTGTACACGGTGAATCAAAAAACGCGCGTGCAGTTTCTGGTGTGACAGCGTGTGTGTGAAGGTTAGGGGTGACGGGTTACAGGTTACGGGTGATGGGTGCTCCTCGCAAGGAAACTCGTACAAGTGATACCAGATGTCCTTCGGGTTCTCCCGCCGCCGGATCAGCGTGTAGATGTCCTTTGTACCTTGTACATCGTCACTTTGTACATACACATGGTATGTAAACCATCTGTCCCGCACTTTGGGTCTCGGTTTGCGGACCGGCAGCAGTGAAGCCGTGCCGTGCGCGTAGCCCAGGCAGAACTCCTGCAGCGGACAAACGGTGCAGTTATCGCCTAAGACGGGTGTGCAATGCAGCGCCCCGAACTCCATGATCGCCGAATTGAACATACGCGCGTGCTCGCGATCTAATAAGGTCTCTATGTGCTTGTGAAACAGTTTCTTACCGGCAGTGGTGTCAAACGCCTCGTCGATATCCAACAGCCGCGCCACCACCCGATACACATTGCCGTCCACGGCGGGATAGGGCAGGTTGTATGCAAACGAAGCAATCGCTCCCGCCGTGTAGTCGCCCACACCGGGCAAGGCACGCAGCGCTTCGAAAGTATTCGGAAAACCTTCCGCTTTCCACTTTCCACTTTCCACCACCATCTGCGCTGCCTTGTGCAGATTGCGTGCACGGCTGTAATAGCCCAAGCCCTGCCACTCGCGCAGCACATCTGCCTCATCGGCGGCAGCCAAGTCTTCCACCTTGGGCCAACGCGCCACAAAACGCATGTAGTACTCCATGCCTTGCGCCACGCGCGTCTGCTGCAAAATGACCTCGCTCAACCAGATACGATAGGCATCCTCCGTCTCCCGCCAAGGCAGGACACGGTGGTTCATTTCGTACCACTCATATAATCGGTTATAAAATAGCGAGTTGATCATAATTTTGCACTTTTTAGGGCTCTAAAGTCACAAAAACGGCACAAAATTACAAAAAAAAACACAAATTTGCAATTTTTTTTCAAAAAAACTTTTGTAATTCAATTATTTATAGTAACTTTGCAAAGTTTTTCGCATTTGAAAGAAAAAAATACTAAAATTTATAGCAATATGACAAAAGCAGATCTCATTAATGAAATGGCAATCTCTACCGGCTACGACAAGAAGACTGTTAGCGTTATCGTAGAGAGCTTTATGGAAGGTGTAAAAGGCAGCTTGGCAAAAGGCGAGAGTGTATATCTCCGTGGTTTCGGTACGTTTACTCTCAAGACCCGCAAGGCTAAAATCGCCCGTAACATCAGTAAGAACACTTCTATCCAGGTTCCGGAGCACAAAATCGCTTTCTTCAAAGCAGCTTCCGAGCTGGCAGAGGCAGTTCGCTAATGGACAAAGAACAAATTATCGTATAACTTTTATTTAACATCAAACAATTATGCCAAACGGAAAGAAGCATAAGAGACATAAGATGTCCACGCACAAACGTAAAAAACGTCTGCGTAAGAATCGTCATAAGCATAAGTAATTGACGATGTTGTTTGGCTTTGTGGCTTGAGACTTGCCCGAGTGAGGGCAAGTTGCCACAAGGCTTTTTTATTTATTTCATTAATCAAATCAGGTATGAAAAGCGAATTAATTGTGGACGTACAGCCACAAGAGATCGCTGTCGCGCTGACGGAGGATGACCGACTGCAAGAGGTGTCGCGTGAAAAACGCAACCAGGACAATTTCTCGGTGGGAAACATCTACTACGGTCGAGTCAAAAAAGTGATGCCGGCGCTCAATGCGGTTTTCGTGGACGTAGGTCATGAGAAAGAAGCTTTTCTGCATTATTTGGATTTAGGTTCTCAGTTTCGTACGCTGCAAACGTATGTGACCAAAGCCGTTTCGGACAGACGACGTATCCCGTTGATGAACAAGACACAGCGTCAACCCGAAGTAGGCAAAGAGGGACAGATAGCCGATGTGCTCAAAGTGGGCGACCCGATTCTGGTGCAGGTTTCCAAAGAACCCATCAACACCAAGGGACCGCGACTCACTGCCGAGATCTCTATCGCCGGACGAAATATCGTCTTGATCCCCTTTGCAGACGGCGTGATGGTCAGCCAGAAAATTAAACGCGAGGCAGAACGCCAGCGTCTTAAACAACTGATGCTCTCTATCAAACCGCAAGGTTTCGGCATCATTGTTCGCACTGTAGCGGAAGATAAACGTGTAGCGGAGTTGGACAACGAACTGCGACTCTTGGTGGAAAAATGGGAACAAACCGTTCTCTCTCTCCAGAAAAAAGAGCCGGTCAGCCTCGTGAGCGAAGAAATGGGACGTACACTCGGTATCATCCGTGACGTGCTCAGTCCCGATTTCACTTCTATCCAGATCAACGACCAAGCCATCTATGACGAAGTGCGTCATTATCTGGAACTCATTGCTCCCGAAAGCGCCAAGATTGTCAAACTCTATCAAGGCACACAACCTATCTTCGACCATTTCGACATCACCCGCCAGATGAAGACGGGACTCGGCAGAACAGTCGGTTTCAAGCATGGGGGATACCTCATCATCGACAAGACCGAAGCATTGTTCTCCATAGATGTCAATTCCGGCAGCAAGAAGATTTTTGAGGACCAGGAGGAGAACGCGTTCCGGTTTAACATGCTGGCAGCGGACGAACTGGTGCACCAATTGCGCCTACGGGATATAGGCGGCATTATCATCGTCGATTTCATCGACATGGATTCCAAAGAGCACCAGCAGCAGTTGTACGACTATGTGCGTAAACTCATGGACCGCGACCGTGCCAAGCATAACGTGCTGCCGCTCAGTAAGTTCGGACTGATGCAGATCACACGTCAACGCGTGCGCCCGGCTGTCGAAGTGGAAGTGATGGAGACTTGTCCGACATGTATGGGCAAGGGTAAGATTCAACCCTCTATCCTCTTCACCGACCAGATTCAGGAAGAGTGCGCACACATGGAGCAACATCATGGACGGGGACTCAAGTTGCATCTGCACCCCTATGTCTATGCCTTTGTCAGCAAAGGATGGCTCTTCTCGCTCAAAGCCAAATGGCGCCGCCAGTACGGTGTGAAGGTGGTGGAAAACCAGTCCCTCGGCATGCTCGAGATGCGATTCTACGATGTGAACGGCAAACCGATTGAGCATCCGCACGACGAGCCGAAACAAGTGGCGAAAGAGGTGAAGGAAGTGAAAGAGGAGCCCAAACAGGCACCGAAACCGGTGGAACAGCCGAAACCCGCTCCGAAACCTGCACCGGCACCGCAACCTGCTCCCCAACCGGTTGAGCAGCCGAAGCCAACGCCGGAAGAGCAGCCCAAGCCCGCGAAGAAACGGACGAAGAAGGCGAAGAAAGCTGTTCCCGCTCCGCAGCAAGAGGCGAAAGAGCCAACGCCGGAGCCAACGCCAACGCCGGAAGAGCAGCCCAAGCCCGCGAAGAAGCGGACGAAGAAGGCGAAGAAAGCTGTTCCGGCTCCGCAGGTAGAGGTAAAAGAGGCTAAAGTTGAGCCAACGCCAACGCCAACGCCGGCACCAACGCCAACGCCGGAGCCAAAGCCGAAAAAGAAACCCGCACGTCGGAAAAAGAAACCGGCAGACAAACCTGCCGAGAATGCAGAAAAGTAAGAGAAAAGCCCGCGTCTGCGGGCTTTTTTAATTATCCATCTCTTCCTCTAAGTTCGCTCCCGGGATATAGCGTTTGAGCACACGCGCAACACCGGTGGTCCAGCTGTTGATAGAGTCATTGTCCATCTGCAAACCGCTGATCATGTGGACCACCTGGTCAATCGGCATGCCGTAACGCAGCACACCGGAGATGAGGCGGGCGTAGTTCCAGAACTCGCGGTCGAACTTATAACTCAGTCCTTCTACGGTTGTTTTGAACCCGCGGGTGTTGACAAACTGAAAATCGTAACGCTTGGTGCCGTCTTCCCGTACCACCTTGAGAATCTTGCCTTTGGTCACACTCTTGGGCAGCGCAATTCCCATCTCATCGTCTGCCAATCCGGTGAAGATCTCGTACGGACGACCGTCCTTGAGTCCCACGAAGGCAATCCATTTGTCTTTCTGGTTCTGGAACCGTACTACATCGCATTCCAATTCAGCCGGACGTTTCAATAACGTCGTGTTCTCTTGTATTTCCATATTGGTAAGGGTTATGGGTTATGGGTTATGGGTTAGGGGTTATGGTAATCTTTGCCGAGCAACTGGTTTCTCCTGCGCTGTTTTTTTGCTGATACTGCACGCCGTCTTCTGTGACCAGATAATAGGTCATCAGCTCTTCGCCTAACATCACCTCTTTACTGTAGTTGATGTCTATCCGCACTTTCTTTCCGTAGTAGTCGGGTAGGTAGGCATCGATCATGGCTTGCAGGTACTTGCAGCTGTTGCAGTGTTTGTTATAATCCAAATCGGAATAGACGATGGTATGCGGCACGCTGCCGGTTGGTTCGGGAATAGTGGTCATGCGCACACGCGGCATATCCAGCACTTCGCCATCCACGCAACCCTCGAAGATCGGCATGTCAAACGCATTGACAATCTCGCGTTTGTTCATGTCCAGCACCGCCCATACACTCTTGACCTGCCCGATGAGTTTATCGCCCGCATAGATGCGAAAATCACGTGTGCTGAGCATGTGGGCATTGGACTCAATCCATGTCTCAATGCGCAGGTGTTCGCACGGTCCGGGTAATTCGTACATCTGAGCCGAAAGACGCGTGATGATCCATGTCAGACCAATCGGGTGGAGTTGGGCGATTCCAAAACCCAACTCGTCCGCCACCGTACCGGCTACTTCCAGCAGGTAGTTCTCCAAGTTGAACAGCCTCAGTTTCTTGCGGTCATCCACCTCTTGGTACTTCACCTTATAGTCGTAGAAATACTTCATGAGTATTCAGTTATCAGTATTCAGTTATCAGTATTCAGTTATCAGTATTCAGTTATCAGTTTTCAGCCATCTGTCAAGCCATCCTCTGAACTCGCGCTGCCACAGAATACCGTTCTGCGGTTTGAGTACCCAGTGGTTCTCGTCCGGGAAGATGAGCAGCTCTGCCGGCACTCCTTGCATCTTGGCTGCATCGAATGCCGCCATCGCCTGATTGGCTAAGATGCGGTAGTCTTTCTCACCGTGGATACAGAGAATAGGCGTGTCCCATTTGTCCACGAATAGATGCGGGCTGTTGGCAAACGTGCGCTGTGCGACAGCATTGTCTTTCTCCCAGTACGCACCGCCCATATCCCAGTTGGCGAACCATTTCTCTTCGGTCTCGAGGTACTGCATCTCGAGGTTGAAGATGCCGTCGTGCGCGATGAAGGCTTTGAACCGTTTGTC
>JAFPGA010000151.1 GCA_017423085.1 Paludibacteraceae bacterium
AGTAGAGCGCCCGCGTATCATTGCCGCTATTGCAGAGGCACGTGAGAAGGGCGATTTGAGCGAGAATGCGGAGTATGATGCCGCAAAAGAGGCGCAGGGAGCCTTGGAGACCAAGATTGCGCACATGAAAGCCAAACTGGCGGATGCGCGTGTGCTGGATGCGTCGGATATCAAGACGGACGAAGTGCAGATCCTGACCAAAGTGCGCGTGCGCATGTCCAACGGCATGGAGAAGACCTACCAACTGGTGACCGAAGGGGAAGCCAATGCGCTGGCAGGTAAGATCTCCGTCACTACGCCGATCGCCAAAGGTCTGATGTGTAAGAGAGTAGGCGAGATCGCCGAAGTGCAGGTACCCGCAGGTATCATGAAGTTCGAGATCCTCGAAATCTCATTGTAATGTACGAAGGACAAATGTACCATGTACGAAGGATGGACGAAGGGCCTAAGGACGAAGGTCGCGCCGCGTAAATCGTACATTAAATTAAATCGTACATAAATCGTACATCGTAAATCTGTAAATCGTAAATTAATATGACTATTTTCACGAAAATCATCAAAGGTGAGATCCCGAGCTACAAAGTAGCAGAGGACGATAAGAATTATGCGTTCTTGGACATCAATCCGCTGGTGAAAGGTCATACGCTGGTGATACCGAAACTGGCTGAGCCGGAAGCGGATTATATCTTCGACCTCACGGACGAGCAGTTGCAGCACCTCATGGTCTTTGCTGCCAAGGTGGCACGCGGAATCAAAGCCGCCACCGGTTGCAAACGCGTAGGCGTAGCGGTGCTGGGCATGGAGGTGAACCACGTGCATGTACATCTGGTGCCGATGAACTCGGAGAAAGACATGCTCTTCACCAATCCCAAACTGAACTTGCCGGCAGAAGAGATGGCGTTCATTGCCAACTCGATCGCCGAAGCAATTGAGAAACTCTAAAAAAAGGAGCCACGCGGCTCCTTTTTTTTTGCTATCAGCCGTCAGCCATCAGTTTTTCTGAATGCTGAAAGCTGAATTCTGAAGGCTTTACCAAATGGACACTCGTTCATCTGGTTTTATGTACATCGGACTTTCAGGTGTTACGTTCCATGCGTCGTACCAGGCATTGATCTGCGGCAGCGCACCGTTCACACGCCAGCGACCGAGCGAGTGCGGGTCACTCTTCGTGCGGTTGAGGATCTCCTCCGGACGGATGTTTCCTGCCCACACATTGGCATAAGCCAAGAAGAAACGCTGTGCCGGTGTGAAACCGTCACGCTCTTTCAGTTTTAATTTTTCATCTTTCATCTCCTCATTGAGGCAGAACGCCAGATACGATACTTGCAAACCGCCGTGGTCGGCGATGTTCTCGCCCAGCGTGAACGCACCGTTGGCATGTACACCGGGTGCCACCTCAATGCGGTTGAACGCCTCTTCCATCACTTTCGTGCGGGCATCAAACGCAGCTTTGTCTTCGTCGGTCCACCAGTTGATCATGTTACCGTCCTTATCGAAATGGCAGCCCTGGTCGTCGAATCCGTGGGTCATCTCATGACCGATCACCACACCGATAGCGCCGTAGTTGAACGCATCGTCGGCACTCATATCGAAGAACGGGTACTGCAGTATTCCGGCTGGGAAACAGATCTCGTTGCTCGAGGGGTTGTAGTACGCGTTGACCGTCTGCGGGGTCATGTACCATTTGGTCTTATCGACCGGTTTGCCGAGGAAGCTGAGGCTGTACTCCTGCTCAAACTTAGCGGCACGTTGCAGGTTGGCATAATACGTATCTGCGGCGTTGATATCCAGTGCCGTATAGTCACGCCAAGTGTCGGGATAGCCGATCTTGATGGTCATCGCGTTCAGTTTCTCCAGCGCTTTGTCTTTCGTCTCGCGCGACATCCACTCCAGATTCTCGATGCGGATACCCAGCGCCTTTTGCAGGTTGTGCACCAGCGCGAGCATGCGCTCTTTGTTCTCCTCGGGGAAGTACTTGGCAACGTACATCTGACCGACTGCTTCACCGAGTGTACCGTTCACGGTGTGTACGGCGCGTTTCCACAGCGGACTCGGCTCTTCTTTACCGGAGAGCACCTTGCCGTAGAAATCGAAACTGGTCATGTATATCTCCGTCGTCAGGAACGATGCGGCACCGTCCATCACCTGCCAAGCGAACAGGGTCTTAAGGTCCTCTAACGGTTCTTCGTCCAGCATCTTACCTGCTTCCTGCAGGTGCGGAATCTGACCCACCGACAGGCTGTCCAACTCAATGCCCAATGCAGCAAAATACTCGTTCCAGTTCACTTGCGGCACCAGTTGTTGCAACTCGGCAACGCTCATCTTATTGTAGTTGACGATCGGGTCGCGCAACTCGACATTGCTGTACGCAGCGCGTGCCAGACGGGTCTCCAGACGCAGCACGGTCTGTGCACGATCGGCAGGGTTGTCAAAGCCGAACAGACCAAACAGCTTCTCTACGTACGCTACGTACGCGTCACGGATAGCGCGCGTCTGCTCGTCTTCATCTAAATAATACTCTTTCTCGCCCAACGCGAAACCGGCTTGGTACTCGTTGAGGATATTCATCGAACTGTTCATCGCATCGGCATCGACGTACATCGCCCACAGTTGGAAATCCATCGCGGCACCCAGTACTTTGGACAGTTGTTCGCGGCTATTGATGCCTTCTATCTCCTGCAGGGTCTTGCGAACCGGCTCAATGCCTTCCTGATCACGACGCGCTGTGTCCATCGCAAGGTTGTAGATATCGCCGATCTTCTGCGCAATCGAACCCTGCGGGTGGTTCTTGGCGGCAATCTCCTGAATCAGACCGTTCACCTGCTCCAGGTTGTTCAGCGCAAGTTTGTCGAACGAGCCGAAGCGGCTGTATTCGGGGGTAAGCGGGTTGTTAGCCATCCAGCCGCCACAGGCGAACTGGTAAAAATCATTCTGCGGTACGGCGGTGGTGTCCAGGTTCGCCAGGTCGATACCGGTAGTCTGTTGTTGGGTAGTGCAAGCTGTTGTCATAAGCGTAAACGCTGCCAGCGTAAATAAAATTTTTCTCATATTTCTATTGTTTGATATCAAAAACGACTGCAAAATTACAAAAAAACTTGCATATATGCAAATTTTTCACTAACTTTGCGCCCAAATTGGCAAAATCATAAATTTGAAATCATAAATCATAAATCATAAATAATATGATACTCGACAAATTAGAGAACGCTGATTGGTACTACGACAGTGTACCCGGACTCAAAGAATTCATGAAATTCTACAACGACAACGACCTGGAAGAAATGCCGGCGTGCAAGATCTACTTGGACGGCAAGGACCTGTTTGTGAACATCCTCGACTTCAAGGGCAAGGAAGAAGCCAAATGCCGCATGGAGGCACACAAGGACTACCTCGACATCCAGATTCCGCTGGGTGACGATGAGGTCATGGGCTGGAAAGCACAGGTGGACTGCCAGGACGTGACCCAGGAGTACGACGAGGGCAAAGACGTAGAGTTCTACGGCGACAAAGCTACAGCTAAGTTCACCGTGCCCGCAGGTCATTTTGCTGTCTTCTTCCCCTCCGATGCACACCAGCCGGGTATCGCTCCGGGCAAAGAGTACCGCAAACTCATCGTCAAAGCAAGAGTAAATTGTTAATTGACTTAATGTACGAAGGACCATGTACCATGTACGAAGGATGGACGAAGGGCCTAAGGACGAAGGTCGCGCCGCGTAAATCGTACATTAAATTAAATCGTACATAAATCGTACATCGTAAATCTGTAAATCGTAAATTATTATATACTATGAAACCAAAACACCTCAAGCTCGTAGAGCGTGACCCGTATCTGCAGCCGTACGAAGCGGCCTTACAGGGACGTTACGACTACGCAGTCAACAAAGAGAAAGAACTGACCGGAGGTCAACCGCTCGCCGAGTGGGCTACCGGATACCTCTATTTCGGTCTCCATAAAACAGCCAAAGGCTGGGTGCTGCGCGAATGGGCACCGAATGCTACCGCTATTTATATCAAGGGTGATATGAATAACTGGAGCAAGGACGAAGCCTATCGTCTCCAACCCGTCGGCAACGGCGTGTGGGAAGCCAAACTGCCCCGCAAAGCGATGCAGCACGGACAGATGTACAAACTGCTCGTCGAGTGGAACGGCGGCTACGGAGAGCGTATCCCGTCCTACGTGCGCCGCGTGGTACAGGACG
>JAFPGA010000152.1 GCA_017423085.1 Paludibacteraceae bacterium
ATCATTAGCCCTATCCAACCTTTTCTATGTAGCCTATGCTCTTTCATTTTCTTCAAATCGGGTGCAAAGGTACAACAATTTTTGCATATATGCAAGAAGAAAAGCAAAAAAGAGACCGAAAGTCTCTTTTTTGTGGTGCCACCGAGAATCGAACTAGGGACACAAGGATTTTCTGTCCTTTGCTCTACCAACTGAGCTATGGCACCCGGAAGTGTCCCCGTTAATCGGGGAAACTGGCCTCCGCCGGAAGGTGCAAAAAGATGCTCTTCGGACGAAAGCGGGTGCAAAGGTACTGCTTTTTTTTGAATTGACCAAATTTTTTTGCATTTTTTTGTTATTTTCTTGCATTTTTGGCAAAAAAAGTGTAATTTTGCAGCCGTTATGAACTTAAAAGTGATCGCATATGCCCGCAACGGGCACACGGACAAATTCGGCATTCCGCGCCAGAGTAGGGACGATAGTCCGATCCTGACACGCATTGTGTTTGAACCGGAGTTTGCGGCGCAAGAAGCGCTGCGCGGGATCGAGGGATATAGCCATTTATGGCTTATCTGGGGATTCAGTGAAGTACAAAGTGACAATGTACAATGTACAAAGGAGGGGTTGTCTTGGAGTCCTACGGTGCGTCCGCCGCGGTTGGGCGGGAACAAGCGAATGGGCGTGTTTGCGACACGTAGTCCGTTTCGGCCTAATCCGATAGGACTATCCAGCGTGAAACTGATAGGTATTCAGCCGTCAGCCGTCAGCCATCAGTTAGAATTGCTGGTGAGCGGGGCGGATGTGTTGGATGGAACACCGATTTATGATATCAAACCGTATTTGAGTTTTTCGGATAGTCATGAGGAAGCGAAGAACGGTTTTGCGGATGAGACGAAGGACTATCATTTGGCGGTCGATTGGGGTGAATTTTCGGGGGGAGAGCAAATTCTGAACACGTTGATGACTCGAGAATGGTTCGAGAATGGTGCGAGAACGGTTCGAGAACGGTGCGATGAAGTCTCGGAAAAATGGATGCGGGATGTGGAGTATATTTTAAGTCAAGATCCCCGTCCGGCGTATCAGGATGATCCGGAGCGGGAATACAAGTTGGACTACGCGGGATTCACTATAACATTTATTGTGGACGGACAAACAGTGCATGTGAAAAAAATCCAAAAAATATAGAAAAAGGCACTTTTTTATAAAAAAAATACACGCGCGCTTGCATATGTGCGAAAAAAGTTGTAATTTTGTCGTCGCATTATGAAATAAAACTACTAAAACAAAGAGAACCATGAAAAAAATCATTCTTAGTCTTGTCGCGATTCTTTTTGCAGCTCCTATGCTCCGCGCAGAGAATGTGGGTGTTCCCTCCGAGTGTGAGGATGTGATGTTACAGGCTTTTTATTGGGACAGTTATAAGACGCAGAGTAGTACGGACTCTAAATACGGTCGTACCAAATGGATTGATTTGCTGAGAGATACAGCGGCTATCAATGCCAATTTTGATTTGGTGTGGTTTCCGCCGAGTGCAGGTCCGACCGGTGGAGGCGTGGGATATTCTGCCAAGCAGTACAGCAGTCAGGATAGCGACTGGGGCACGAAGACGAAGTTGAACCAGTTGATCACTGCTTTGCATGCGGGGAACACGAGAGTGATTGCCGATGTGGTGTTGAATCACCGCGGTTCGGGTACTACCTGGTGCACGTTCCTTACCGATAAATTTGGAAGTACTTACGGTACGTGGACGCTGACACAGAAAGAGATTTGCCGATATGACGAATGCTTTACCAACAGCAGTTCGAACTGTTACAATGCAGTGACAGCGGATCGCGGATCCACTGATACCGGCGATAATTTTGATGGCGCGCGCGACTTGGATCATACGAGCTCGGTGGTACAAAACTGGTCGAAGGCCTACACACAGTGGTTGCTGAATGTAATGAACTACGATGGTTTTCGCTATGATATGACTTTGGGTTTCCATGGTCAGTACTTGAAGATGTACAACGAGGCGGCTAATCCGTATTTGTCTGTATCGGAGTTGTGGAGTGATATAGATCGCCAAATCACCCATCTGAAGCAAACGAATTATAATACGATGATTTTTGATTTTCCGCTGAAGTATGTGATGTGGAATGCGATCCGGGTATCTAATTATCGTTTGTTGCAGAGTCCGAACAATTCATTGCGCGGCAAAGGATATGGCAAGTATGCGGTGACGTTTATTGACAACCATGACACGTTTGAGCGTGACGGGTACGGTAATAACCAGTTCGGCGGTCAGTACTGCGACCTGTCGAGTGCTACGACCAAATCGCAGATTCTCCAAGCGCATGCGTATATACTGATGTTGCCGGGTGTGCCGTGTGTGTTCTATCCGCATTGGAAGAGTTATCCGGATGAGATCAACGCGCTGATCGCTGTGCGCAAACGTGCCGGTATTCACTCCGAGTCACCGGTTGTGGAGAGTTATTCGGCGGACAATGTGTACGAGGCGAAAGTGACCGGTCATCGCGGTACGATCATTCTGCGTATGGGTCCGAATCGCTCGTTGGAGGCACCGGAAGGATTTGAGATGGTGTTGGACAGCGGTGATGCATCCAAATATACTATTTTCTTCTCCGACCAAGTGCAGGGAACAGACAATGTGAACGGTCAGACGTTGAAAGGCGAGAAGTTCATGAAAGACGGTCGCCTGTATATCCGTGTGGGCGAGCAGGTGTTTGACGCTCAGGGCAGAATCGTGAAGTAACAAAACATGAGAAACATGAAAAGATATTGGATTTTGATAATGACAGTGCTGTGCGCATTGAGCATGCAAGCAGCCAGTTATGGTATTCTGGTGAATGGTACTACGTACTATGCCGCCGATTACAGAGGAAAAGACAGCAACACCGGTACGTTTGACGAGTACCTGGCGCATGTGCAGGTGAAGAACGGTGATTACATTCAGTTGTACGACGCGGAGTACAAGGCTGCGTGGGCAGTGGATCTGGATACCTGGTCGGTAGCCGGATTTACGCGTTCGGGCAACAAGTACACCACTACCAACACGGGTTGCTACGATTTCTATATCAAGCTGAAGTACGGCGAAGACCAGTTGTATATCGGCAACGGATCGAACTGCGGCGAAGGCGAGGATGTGAACGATATCTATGCCGGTTCGGTACCGCCGCAATGCGAGGCGGTGCTGATGCAAGCTTTTTACAACGAGTCGTACAGTGCGACCGCTCCGGGTGTGAGCGAGTACGGCGACACCAAATGGGCGACCCTGTTATCGCAAGCAGCGGAGATAGGTGCGTATTTCGACTATGTATGGTTACCGCCGAGTGCGAACGGTGACGGAATGGGTTATCACCCGAAGCAATACAGCAACCAAAACTCCAACTGGGGAACGCGTGCGGAGTTGGAAGCGCTGATTAGTGCGCTGCATCAAGCCGGTTCCAAGGTGGTGGCAGATATCGTGATCAACCACTGCACGGGTTGGACGAGCTGGTGCGATTTCCCGACGATGGACTTCGGCGAGTACGGTGTTTTCTATCCTGATGCATCGTATATCTGTCGAGACGACGAGGTGAACTGGGATAGTAACCAGCCGACGGAGGAGAATCCCGGCTCCGGTGCTTGTTGGGGCACGGCTACCGGTAATTACGATGATGGTCAGAACTGGGAAGGAGCACGCGACTGGGCGCACGACAATGTGTATGTGCAGGATATGTTCAAGGCGTATCTGAAGTGGATGCGCAATGTGATGCATTATGACGGTTTCCGTTATGACAAAGGTGACGGATTCAATAACTGGCATCACGACAACTACAACCGCGCGGCAAGACCGGAGATCGCATTCATGGAGTGCTATTCGGGTACGGATGAGATCCAGTCGCACATTGCCGGAGCGAACTACAACCTGATGGGTTTGGATTTTGATCTCAAATGGCATGTGTTCAATTCGTTCGCGGGTTGGGACTACAGCCGCGGTCGCGGTGACTGTATCATGAGTCGCGGTGACGGCAAGCACTCGGTGACGTTCATAGAGAGTCATGACTGGTTCCTTCGTCCGGATAACGAGAATGAGTTCGGCGGTCGCGGTAACTCGATGACTCCGGTGATGAAAGCGCGTCTGATGCAAGCGAATGCGTTTCTGCTTTCGATGCCGGGTGTGCCGTGTGTGTTCTATCCGCACTGGGCGAAATACAAAGCAGACCTCAAGCCGATGATTGCTGCACGTAAGTTAGCCGGTATTCATTCGGAGAGCGGTGTGTGGGACGAGTACTCGACAGCAACAGGTTATCAGGCTACGATAGGCGGTAAGTACGGATATCTGATTCTGTGTCTGGGTGACAAAGCGAACGGACAGGGTTTCGGACCGGACTATCAGTTGAAAGCCAGCAATTACAGCACGAAAGACGGACACAACGAGAGTTTTGAGATCTGGGTGAACCGTACTGCTCCGCTGCCGACCGGTATCGAGGATGTGACGGAAGAAGAGAATGCCTATTTGCAACCGGAGAAGTTTATCCGTGACGGCAGACTGTTGATTCGTTTGGGCGACAAGACGTACGACGTGACAGGTGCCGTGGTGCGTTAAAAAGCTAAATCATAAACAATCATTATAATGAAAAAGACAGTAACAGTATTGATGTTCATGCTATGCGCGATAGGTTCTTTTGCGCAGAGTTATGGCATTTTGGTGAACGGCAAGATGTATTTTGCCGGTTCGTACACAGATGAGTTTGAGGGTTTTACGCAGTACTTGGCACATGTTCAGGTACAGGCGGGTGACTACTGCCAATTGTACGACGCGACCAATAAAGCAGCTTGGGCGGTGACGCTCAGCACCTATTCGGTGAGCGGATTTACGTACAACGCTGCCCAACAGCGTTATGACGTGTCGGTGAGCGGCTGCTATGATTTCTATATCAAGCTCAAGTATGGTGAGGATGAGTTGTATATCGGTGAAGGTTCCAACTGCGGATC
>JAFPGA010000153.1 GCA_017423085.1 Paludibacteraceae bacterium
GCTAATGTCATTCAGGCCCAGCTGCTCTATCTGGACTCCGTGGACAGTGAGCGCGATATCAATCTCTATCTCAACACACCGGGCGGTTCGGTCTATGCCGGACTCGGTATCTATGACACCATGCAGTTTGTCAAAGCCCGCGTGGCAACTATCTGTACCGGTCTTGCTGCGTCGATGGGTGCTGTGTTGCTGGTGGCCGGCGAGCAAGGTATGCGCGCCGCACTGCCGCATAGCCGCATCATGATTCACCAGCCTTTAGGCGGTATTCAGGGACAGGCTTCGGACATTGAGATAACAGCGAAAGAAATCCTCAAACTCAAGGAAGAACTCTATCAGATCATCTCCGATAAATCCGGCAAGTCAATGGACAAAATCCGTCAGGATGCCGACCGTGACCACTGGATGACAGCTGCCGAGGCACTGGAGTACGGTATGATAGACAAGGTTTATACGAAAAAAGCATAATGGCGAGAAAACGCGACAATACCTGCAGTTTCTGCGGACGTCCTATGCCCGAGATGTTCTCCGGTTTGGATAACGATGCGCTCATTTGTCATGAGTGCATTGAGGCGGGGCATAAGATGTTGGCTACCATGCCGAAGAAGACAGAGAAGAAAGACGATTCACTGAGTTTGTCCAATCTGCCGACCCCGCAAGAGATCAAGGATTTCTTGGACCTGTATGTCATCGGTCAGGATGACGCCAAACGCTTCCTCTCCGTAGCGGTGTATAACCACTACAAACGGGTGCTGCAGGAGATCACCAACGACGATGTGGAGATCGAGAAGAGTAATATTCTGCTGGTCGGTTCTACCGGTACCGGTAAGACACTCCTCGCCCGCACGATCGCCAAGATGCTCAAGGTGCCGTTCGCTATCGGTGACGCAACCGCTCTGACCCAGGCCGGTTATGTGGGAGAAGACGTTGAGTCGCTCCTCGTCCGTCTGCTCCAGGATGCGGACTACGATGTGCAGAAAGCACAACGGGGTATCGTGTTCATCGACGAGATAGACAAGATCGCCCGCAAGTCGGAGAACATGTCTATCACCCGCGACGTGAGCGGAGAAGGTGTTCAGCAGAGTTTGCTCAAGATGCTCGAGGGTTCGATTGTTAATGTACCGCCTCAAGGCGGACGCAAGCATCCGGATCAGGAGCTGATTCACGTGGATACGAAAAACATCCTCTTTATCTGCGGCGGTGCTTTCGACGGCATCGAGCAGAAGATCTCCCAGCGTATGAACACACAGGTGGTGGGTTTTGCCGCCCAGCAGAAAGCCTCGATGGTGGATAAGAACAATTTGCTGCAGTACATTGCACCGCAAGATCTCAAGTCCTATGGTCTGATTCCTGAAATCATCGGCCGTCTGCCGGTGCTGACCTATCTGCAGCCGCTGAACCGCGAGGCACTGCGTAACATCCTCACCCAGCCGAAGAACGCCCTGACCAAGCAGTACAAGAAACTGATGGCGATGGACGGTGTCACGCTGAGTTTCGATGACGAGGCACTCGATTTTATCGTGGACAAGGCACTGGAGTACAAATTAGGAGCGCGCGGTCTGCGCGGACTCATGGAAACGGTAATGACCGATCTCATGTACGAGATGCCGAACCACAAGAAACTGGGTCAGCAGCAGTCGTTCACGGTCACCAAAGACTACGCAGCGCAGAAACTGCGGACCGAGAAACTGGTACAATTAAAAAACGCGGGGTAACACCTCGCGTTTTTTTAATATCTTTCATCTTTCATCTTTCATCTTAGAACCCGCTATACACCAGTTCCAGTTGCATACCGTTTTGGGCGGATTTGATCTTGGTTGCGGACATCGTCTGCTGCTGCCGCACAGAGGAGACAGCCGAGGTAGAGGTGCTGGAGGTAGAGGACATGGTGACACTCACCGGTACCAGCAGCATGTTCAGAATCGAATCGCTGTTCTGCTGCCGCAATTGGTTAGTGATGAAATCGGACAGGTCGTATGAGTAGTAATAGATGGTGTTACCCAGCGAGTCCTTGTCTGTTGTCAGTGCACCCAGCAACGCACAGGTGTCGGACGGTAACTCCTTCTCGGCAAAGAACCGCTCCATACTGCTCTCCTTGATGAGCAGCATATAATCGGCGGGTTGCAGCCAGTCGTTGCGTTGAATCTCGGAAGCGGTACCGCTGAACATATTCTCCACACTGACGCGTACCTCCGCTTTGTTGACGTACGGACGTTTGGAATAGGTGGAGTCGATACGCATATGCGCATTGATGGAATCGGCTATCTGCGCCATCGGGAAACTCATACGCGTGTACACGCCCGCGGGCGCTATAATATAATTATAGGTGTCAGAGTCTTTTTTCAGTGCGTCAATCCATTCCGCTTTGTCCTGGTACACCAGATGATTGACGGTCCGCACCTCCGAGTTGGCGTAGAATGCCTTCATGTCGTTTACGATGGTGTCACGACCGGCTTTGTTGTACGAGAAATGGTAGAAAACACCTAATGCGATGTCGGATATATTGAGCATGGTGGACGAACCGAAAGAGGTCTCGATCAGCAGTCCTTTGAACAGCTCATTGAAACTCTCCTGGCTGTCAAACGACTGAATGGAAGCGAAGTAACGCACGAAATCATCGTTTACGCGCATCCGTACCATCGGGATATATGTATTATTGTTGTCCAGCACCGAATCCAGTTTCTCGGATGCCACCACAATACGGTGGTTCGTCAGAATACTCTTGCTGCGGGAGCAGTAGTCTTCAATCTTCAGATCGGTCGGGTAGGTGCTGGCATAACGGAAGGTCTTCTTGTCCAGCATATAGGCATTAACGGCAATCGGCGAATTGGCATCGCCCACCCAACTGGAGTAATACATGAACAAACAGATCGAATCCACCGAATCCACCGAGAATCCGTCCGGGTAATGATACCCCTCCGGACATGCCAATTGGGTCAGGATGGATGCCCGCAGCAATCCGTAATCGGTCTCCAGTTCACCTAACAGGAACGAGTCCGCCTGCGAGATAATGGCATTGCAGCTGTCAATCCGCGAGGTGAAAGGGAACGTATCTGCTAACACGATGATGACATCCTGATCATCCAGTACCGACTGTCCGGTATTGGCAACATCGTCGATGCAACCCGTCCAGGTGCATGCAACGGCAAACAGAATCAGTATCCACGAAAAACGGTTACGCATTCTCCTCTTTTCCCTCCGACAACAATTGATGGTAAAACTCCCATTGACGTTTGCAAGCCGCTGTCATATCTTCCGTCTCTTCGTACGGCAGAATAGGCTTGCCTTTCGTCTCCGCATAATTCATGATCCGCTGGTTCACCTTGGGTGTCGAATAGACGATGGCATCGGAGAAATCAACAGCGAGCCGCATCAACTCCTCGTATCCGACGGGGAAACCGGCTATCGAGCGTACGTCGGTGTTGCTGATGCCGTTGATACGCAGTTTGTCGGCAAACTTCGTGGTGAAAGGCTGCTGATACTCGTTGTCGTCCAGCGACAGCACGATCTTGGATTTCGCAAAGAACGGTTCGTCGTTGAACGCACGCTTCAGATACAGCGGTGCCAGTGCACTCATCCAACCCGAGCAAACAATCACATCCGGTGTCCAGCGCAACTTCTTCACCGTCTCAATCACACCGCGTGCATAGAAAATGACACGGTCGTCATTGTCGGCATACTCCACACCGTTCTCATCCTTCACCCCTTTGCGGCGGTGGAACAGATCATCGTTGTCAATGAAATAGATCTGGATACGTGCGGACTGGATAGAAGCGACCTTGATGAGCAGCGGATGGTCCGAATCCTCAATGATCAGGTTCATGCCGGACAAGCGAATGACCTCGTGCAACTGGTTGCGCCGCTCGTTGATTTCGCCGAACTTGGGCATGAACGTGCGGGTCTCAAAACCATGCCCCTGGAAGAACTCCGGCAACTGGCGGTTCAGGAGACGCGTCGGCGTCTCTTCCGCAATGTATGGATATATCTCCTGAGAGATAAAAAGGATACGTTTCGGCTCTTTCATAGGCATGAGTACATTTATTCGTGGTGCAAAGTTACGAAAAAAAAATGATATATGCAAAAAAATGTGCAAATTTAATCGTTTTTGCTTGCAAAATAGAAAAAAAATCACTAACTTTGCACGTTTTTTTGAAAAAAGGACATAAATTAGAGCTCGCAGATATGCAAATTATTACTACCAAGCAAGAGTTACAGGCTGTTGTCAAGGCTTGCAAAACGCAGAACAAATCCATCGGTTTGGTGCCTACTATGGGCGCCCTGCATGAGGGCCACGCTTCGCTCGTTCGTCGCGCGGTGGCGGAGAACAATGTATGCTTCGTTTCGGTCTTTGTCAACCCGACGCAGTTTAACAACAAAGAGGATCTCGCCAAGTACCCGCGCAATATTGAGCGCGATGCGGAACTGTTGCAGTCGATCGGCGCGGATTTTGTGTTTGCACCTACCCCGGAAGAGATGTATTCGGCTCAGGAGATGAACACCACGTTCGAGTTTGATTTTGCGGGATTGGACCGGGTGATGGAAGGTAAGATGCGTCCGGGGCACTTCAACGGAGTGGTACAAGTGGTCAGCCGCCTGTTCTACCTCGTACAACCGGACAAGGCGTATTTTGGAGAGAAAGATTTTCAGCAGTTGGCTATCATTCACCACATGGTGGAGCGCAGTTCGATGGCGGGTACGTTCGGTAACCTGCAGATCATCGGTTGCCCGATCGTGCGTGAAGCGTCCGGTCTGGCGCTCTCCAGCCGCAACGAACGTCTGTCCGAGGCGGAGAAACAGACGGCACTCGGTATATCCAAAACGCTTTTTTCTTCGTTGAAATGGGCGAAAGAGGAAGGTGCAACCGTCGCTGAAGTACAACAGCGTGTCATTGACACCATCAATGCCATCGAAGGTCTGGAAGTGGAGTATTACGAGATCGTCGATCAGACAACACTGCTGCCTACGGACACGTTTGAGCATGCCATCGGTTGTGTGACCGTTTATTGCGGACCGGTGCGGTTGATTGACAATATCAAGTATTGAAATCACAAATATCGAATGACAATCGTCATCGATTCACATATTCCGTTCCTGACAGAGGCGGTTCGGCGCGAATGGCCGGAAGTGGATATTTGTCCGATGGAACCGGAGCAAATCACTTCGGAAACCGTGCGGGAAGCGGATGTGCTGGTGGTTCGGACACGTACAGCCGTCAATGCATCACTCCTTGAGCATTCGCATGTCCGTCTGGTATGCACAGCCACGATTGGATATGATCATATAGACACGGATTATTGCGACCGGAATGACATTCGCTGGATGTCTTGCCCGGGCTGTAACGCACAAGCGGTGTGCGATTATATAGAACAAGTACTGACAGAATGGTGGAAGGTCTATGGCCGGACACCCGGGCCGGCTCCGTTTTTCTCTGGCGTGGTCGGAGTCGGCCATGTCGGTACTTTGGTAGCGCAGATGGCAGAGCGAAAAGGTTGCCGTGTGTTGCTCAACGATCCGCCGAAAGGCATTGGCGTTCCGCTCGATGAGTTGGCGCGGCAGTGCGACATCATCACGTTCCATGTA
>JAFPGA010000018.1 GCA_017423085.1 Paludibacteraceae bacterium
ATGAAATCTACTATCCGTCGCTCTCTTTGGGCAATTCTTATAGCACTGTTGGTGTGCGGATGTTCAGTGGTTCAGGCTATTAAGCTGAAGGACTGCACCTATGAGTACAGCCACATCTCGGATGTAACTTTCTTGGAAATGACGCACAGCGAACTGATAAGTATTCAAGGAATAGCACGTGTAACGCGCTTTGTGAAGAACCCGACAGAAGATGTCAAAGTGGGCTTCACGCTTCATCTCAAAGTAAGCAACCCCAATAAAGGTATAGCTTCGATGGAACGACTCTATTATACAGTCTGTTTGGACGACTCGCTGCAGGTCGCGGAAGGCTCGGTGCCCGAGAACTTTACAGTCCTTGGCGGCACGTCTGCTAATCTGGCTTTGCCGTTGAGTTTCAGTATTAACCAGTTGTTCTCAGGGCAAGGAAAAGCCAGTTTTCGCAAACTGGCTTTGAACATGATAGACCGTGGTGATTCACCAAGTAAAATTACGGTCAATCTGCGTCCCGTGATTCGTGTCGGTGGCGCTGCAATGAGTATTCCGAAGAGTATCCCCCTGACATTCGAGTATCCGGTTCAGGAAGACTCCGGCTCGTCGCCGCGTCCGTAAGCGACAATGGTATATTCTACCTCACCTCTTGTCCTTGCAAGGTATATACTTTCTCGCCTTGTAGGATGAAGATATGACCGTCCTTAATAACCTTATTGGTGACCGGTGTTTGGTCCGTGGTGATTTGACCAATACCTGTTGTACTATCACTGGCTGTACTGAACTGTGCCGATTTTCTGTCAATCTCTTGACCATCCTCATTCTTGGCAACAATGGTCAACGTGTAGGTGCTGCCTGCTTCCAGACCGGTGATTTGGAAAGAGAAACCGGCCGTTTGTGTGTATTGATGAGCCTTGCCTCGCGCGGGCGCATGGAAAACAATGGATGTCAATTGTCCGTTACTGTCGAAAATCAAGGTACAGATGACAGTGCTGTCTTCGTCTTTGACTACTAACTCGTACGAAGCTGCGCCGGAAACGACAGGCCATACAATGTCCACTGAATAAGAAGTTTCCGTTGAATCTGAAATGACTATTTCTTCTTCCGTGACAACGGATATTGCGTTGATGGGACTGATATTCTGAATGTTTTTCCAAACATCTGTTTGCTTGTATAGTTGTACACTTTGCGCGGGAACAAACAGGGTAACATTTCCGGAACTGCCATAGCCAAGGTCCGGGTCTGTAAACATCATCGGAGCAGAGATGGTGGGCGGAATTTCGGCAAGGCAAGATACATTGATATGTAAATCAGTTAGTGCACTTAGTCCTATTTCCTGCAGATTTTGCGGAAGTACCAATGACTGTAAACTCCAACAATTAGCAAAGGCCGCTTCGCCAATTTTCGTTACGGAATTAGGGATGGAGAGTTCCGTAAGATTGATATTGCACGTAAAGGCGGCGATGCCTATTTCTTGTGTTCCGTCAGGAATGTTAAATTTGTCTTTTCCGGTGGGGCAAGCAATCAGTTTCTGCATCGATTTGTCAAACAACGCACCGTGATAGGAGCAGAAATACGGATTTCCCGGGGCAACATCTATATGTGTAAAATTGGAATAAGCGAATTCAAAATCAGACATATACGAAAAAGCCATTGTGCCAATAGAGGAGACATTCTCTGGCAAATAAATTCCTTCCAAACTGGAACAATAAGCAAAAGCGAGGTCACCAATAGTTGTCAAACTATTCGGCAAAATGATCTCTGTCAATTCGGTACATGCGAAAAAAGATGTGGTTCCAATGGTAAGCAAGCCTTCAGGAAGAGAGATAGAGCTGAGCTCCATACACTCTTCAAAAGCAGCATCTCCAATGCCTGTAACGGCATATGTTGTGCTATCATAAACGACAGAGGCAGGGATGACAACAGAACCAATATACGGATCACTTTTAGAAGTTACCTCTGCTGTCAATGCGATATCATTCAAATTGTAGGCAATACCGTCAATAATTACAGACGCGAATAATGTTCCTGCACTTGCTACAAGAGCACATAAAAGAGTAAGAAGTTTTTTCATAATGATAAGACTATAAATTATCGTTTATTCTGTTTGTTCTGAATAGATTTGCTTAATGGTATCACACACGCCGCGCGGGTTGCGGAGCAAAGGACGGGTGGAGTAGAAACACTCACCGGTGATCTCAGGGATAGTGCGGTTGAGACGCATCTGCCGTCCTATCTCATTGCCGGTATTCCAGGCGTTGGCTTTGGCATTAGCTTTGGCCTCTTCAAGCCGATACGGAGCCATGCCGATATAGAGCTTGCAGTCCGTGCCGCGCACTTCATTCGCCCACCAGTTGGCAAGTATCTCATAGTCAGCTACTTTCTTTCCTATTTCCCAATACAACTGCGGCAGCACGTAGTCTATCCAGCCGTTCTTGATCCATAGTCGGATATCGGCATACAGGTCATCGTAATTGGTGATGCCGGCGCGTGTCTGGCTGCCCGTCGGATCAACACTCGCATTGCGCCAGACACCGAAGGGCGAGATGCCGAACTGCACTTCCGGTTTGCACTCCTTAATGGTGTTGCGTATATCCTGTATCGCCAGATTGACATTGTCGCGTCGCCAATCGCGGATGTCTGTGAACCCGCGCGGGTAAGCCGCAAACGTGTCTTCGTCCGGCAGCGGTTGACCACCCACCGGGTAGGGATAGAAATAGTCGTCCATATGAATACCCTGCACGTCGTAGCGCGACACGATGTCTTGTACAATCATGCAAATCCATGCACGGGTAATGGGCAGTCCCGGATTAAAATACCACTGCTTGGCGTACTCCCAGAACCACTCGGGATGCTGGCGCCACACATGCTCGGCGCAAATCTCCGACGTGTCCGTTTTCGCCAGATTCACCCGATAGGGGTTGAGCCACACATGCACTTCCATGTTGCGTGCGTGCGCTTGCTCAATAGTCCACTCCAGCGGGTCCCAAACGAGCGGTGCACCTTGCTTTCCTGTCAACCAATGACTTGTCGGCTCAAATTGGCTGTAATACAGCGCATCAGCCGTAGGCCGCACTTGGAAAATAATGGCATTGATTCCCAAACTCTCCAGCGAATCCAACTCAAACAGCATCTCCGCCTTCTGTTTCGCCGTGTCTCCTGCGGCCTCCTCCGATGGCCAATCAATATTAGCCACGGTTGCAATCCATGCCCCGCGAAAGCTGACTTCAGCGCTCAATGTACAAAGGGATAATGTACAAAGTACAATGGTTACTATGTTACGCAATTTGACCATTCTCTACATGGAATATTTTGGCATTTTCATTTGGACGAAGGATCTCCGTCAGGTGCTGGCGGTCGGTGTCGGTGATGAAAATCTGTCCGAACTGCTCACCCTGTACCATCGCTACGATACGTTCTACGCGTTCGCTGTCGAGGCGGTCGAAGATATCGTCCAACAATAGTATCGGAGCTTCCCCCGTTGTATCTTCCAAATACAAAGCCTGTGCCAATTTCATCGCCAGTACATAAGTGCGCTGTTGACCTTGACTCCCGACCTGCTTCAACGGATAGTCGCCTAACTTCATCTCCAGGTCATCTTTATGCGGTCCCTGACTCGTCCATCCTAAGATCAAATCCCGTTGCCGTGTCTTGACATACGCTTCGCGTAACACGCGGTCTTGCAATTGGGAAATATAACGTAAAGAAGGAGTCTCGGCAGAACTGCTGATGACCTTATACACTTCTGCAAAATACGGTTCGAACTCTTTAAAGAACTTTGTTCTTTCTTGGTAGATATACTCCGCGGGTTCCACCATTTGCCACTCGAGCACTTCAAGCAAGTCGTCCGGCGGAGCAGGAGCGTCGGCATATTGTTTCAATAATGCGTTGCGCTGTTTGAGCAGGGCATTGTAGGTCGTCAAGCAATCGAGGTACTTCCTGTTCCGCTGACCAATAACAACGTCCATAAATCGCCGCCGTTCATCTGATCCTTCTTCAATGAGTTGGTGATCTGCCGGACAAACCATCACCAGCGGAATGAGTCCGATGTGATCTAACAATCGCGGGTAGTCTTTTTTGTCTTTCCTAAATTGCTTTTTTACGCCCCGTCTTAATCCGCAGGAGATGGTGAACTCGTCGTACGTGCCCTGTACCATCGCCATCTCCTCGCCATGCGTGATATTTAAGCTATCCTGCGCGGTGAAGGCAGACTTGGCAAACGACAGTAGGTAGATGGCATCCAACACATTCGTTTTGCCTTGTCCGTTGAGCCCCACGAAGCAGTTGAGCTTGGGCGCGAACTCCAAACTCGCCTCGCGGATGTTGCGATAATTAAGAATATTTAGTGAAACTAAATTCAATTAAAAATTACGAATTAAAAATTAAAAATTACGAATTAGGCGTAGAGGTTGACATCCTCCGCGGTGATTTTGTTCCCCGCCAATATAATCAACCGCTCGACTACATTGCGCAGTTGGCGGATGTTACCTGTCCAATCTTTGGATTGGAGCGCTTTGATAGCCGCGGGTTCGAAGGTCTTGAGCGCGATGCCCTGTTCCGCGCATATCTGTGCGGCGAAGTAGTCCACCAGCAGCGGAATGTCTTCCAACCGATCGTTGAGTGCCGGCACATGAATAGGAATGACGTTCAGACGGTGGAAAAGGTCTTCGCGGAAATTACCCGCCTCGATCTCTTTTGGCAAGTCTTTGTTCGTAGCAGCCAGTACACGGACGTTCACTTTGATCGCTTTGTCTGAGCCGACGCGTGTGATCTCGCTCTCCTGCAGCGCCCGCAGCACTTTGGTCTGGGCCGCCAGACTCATATCACCGATCTCATCGAGGAAGAGTGTACCGCCGTCGGCTTGTTCAAACTTACCGGCTCTGTCTTTGACGGCACCGGTGAACGAACCTTTCATGTGTCCGAACAGTTCGGATTCGATCAATTCGGACGGGATAGCTGCGCAGTTGACCTCAACCATCGGTCCCGCAGCACGTGCCGACTGCTCGTGTATGAGGTGTGCTACCACTTCCTTGCCCGTTCCGTTCGGACCGGTGATGAGCACGCGTGCCTCGGTCGGTGCTACCTTATCTATTATCTCGCGTACGCGGGTGATGGCTGCACTCTCGCCAACCATCTGCGGACCTTTGGCAGAAATCTTTTTGCGTAACTGCTTGGTCTCTTGTTTGAGACTCTTGCTCTCTAACGCGTTCTTAGTCGTGATCAAAATGCGGTTGAGATCCAGCGGTTTGAGCAGGAAATCATACGCACCGAGTTTGAGCGCCTGAACGGCCGTTTCCACGTCTCCGTGCCCGCTAATCATCACCACAGGACAATCACCATTAAGCGTAGCGTCACCATTTTCATCATTTTCACCATTTTTAAGTGCCTTCAGCACTTCCATTCCGTCCATCTCCGGCATCTTGATGTCTGAGAAAATGAGGTCATAGGCTTTGGCTTGTGCCATCTCCAAACCGGACTTGCCGTTCTCGGCTACATCCACCTCGTGTCCTTCATCCGCCAAAATCTCCCGCAAGGTGTTGCGTATCCCGCGTTCGTCGTCTATAATCAGTAATTTTGCCATAAATAACGAATTTGGGTGCAAAGATAGTACTTTTTTCTGAATTATGCAAGAGAAAGAAGATTTTTGCAAAAAAAAGCAAATAAATTTGGCTATGTCAAAAAAAATGCCTACCTTTGCAGCGAAAATGTGAATGCGTTGACATATTATGTTAAATAACATATATTTAACCCAATTAATTCATTTAACAAAATTTAAAACCATTTAAATTATGAAGAAAATTTTCACTTTAATGCTCGCGTCGGTAGCCGTTCTGACCGTAAACGCAAGACAAGTGGTATTTGATTTTACAAACCCAACAGCACTTGGAATCACCCCTTCTGAACAAGCAAGTAAGGGCGTGGAACTTCCCGCTGAAGGTGTGACGGTTGACGGTGTGGTGTTAACTAGTACGAAAGTACAGAAAAACCCGAACGTGTTGTTCACCAAATCGGATGGCGTTTCGTACGAGCTTCGTACGTATAATACGAACACGATCACGTTTGACGCTGGAGAAGAGAATATTACGGCTGTTGAGTTTGCTGGCTCTGATGTTAAATATGCTGAGGTTACGGGAAAATCGTGGACCGGTGAGGCTACATCGGTTACTTTTACGGCAACAGCAACCAGTAAAATTACGTCGATTACTTTGACTATCGGCGAGGCAGCTCAGATTTGGACTCCGGATACCATCTCGGTTTCCGAGGCTATTGCATTGATTGATGCGGGTGATACCCACGATCACTTTGTGAAAGGTGTTGTTATGGGTGCTCCGTTTGTTACGTATGCAAGTTTTAGTGGTAAGGCAAGTTTCTGGCTTCGTGATTTTGTAAACGAGGGAGATTCAATTGAGTTGTATGATGGTGCAGGCTTGGCTGGCGCAAATTGGGCTTCGCTCGAAGAGGCACAGCAGACTATTCACGAGGGCGATTCCGTGCTTGTATATGCGGGTGCTTTAACTCTTTATGCAGCAAAGCAGATTTATGAGATTACGGGTGGTTACTATGCAGAGATGTTAGGAGCTAATCCTGATATTCCGGTAGAGGAGGTGGATACTATCACCGTAGCTGAGGCTATTGAAATCGGTATGGCTCTGGAGGACAATACTACTACCGAGCAGACGTACGTCGTTGCTGGATGGGTCGTAACAGCTTATGCTCCGAACGATGGCTACACCGACCAGACATGGTACATGGCTGACGAGGCTGGTGTTCACGGCGACTTTGAGGCTTATCGTTGCACACCGGATTATCTGGTTGAGGCCGGTCAGTTTGTTTTCGTAAAGGGTAAAATCAAAAAGTATGTAAAAGAAGGCAAGGATCCTCAGATAGAGATTGAGAAGGGCACTGCTACTCACCTCTATGGTGAAGGTATCGAGAACATCACTTTGACCGAACAGGCTCAAAAGGTGGTTGTTGACGGCGTTATCTACATCGTTCGCGACAACAAGATGTTCAACCTTCAGGGTGTACAGGTTCGCTAATAGAACTGGCAACTGGTTTGAAAGAGTCTCTTCGGAGGCTCTTTTTTTTGTAATCTTGAGTTTGCAAGGAAACTGTAAAAGTGAAAAAAGTTTCCATTTTTCTTGCGTATATCAAAAAAAAGTAGTACCTTTGCGCGCTTTTTTGACAAAAGATGAGTCAAGACCAACGTGCACATATTATCAAAACAGCCGGCGAACTATTCTTCCGTCTGGGAATACGCAGTGTTTCGATAGATGATATCTGTCGGGAGTTGGGAATGTCCAAGAAGACGTTCTACGTCTATTTTGCGTCGAAGGACGAGCTCATTGAGCAGTTGTTGAGTGCGAATGTGGCGCATATGGAGCAGAAAATGCGCTCGACGATGGAGACGGAAGATTTCAGTGCGATCGTGCGTAAGTTTACCAATTGGATAACTACCGAAAAAGAGGATGTACGCAAAGTGCCGCAATTGGTGTATGACTTAAAGAAGTATTATCCTCAGCATTACAACGCTTTTCAGCAACATTCTTTTGAGACCCAGCAGCAGTATATCGAGCAGTTTATTGAGCGAGGTATCCGCGCCGGGCTCGTGCGCGCGAACATAAATAAGGAGTACACATCGCATTTGTTTGCGAAGGTATATACCGATGCCTTGCGGGATTTCGAGAAGATAGAGTCGAAAGGGCATAACCTCCCGCAGTTCTGCCGTGTAGCAACAGATATATTGATGCGGGGTATATTGAGTGAAGAAGGCTTGAAACTCTTTGAGAATTGAAAATTAAGAATTAATAATATAATGAGAAAACTATTCTTTTTAATGACGGCGCTTGTTATCAGCGCCACAATGGCAGCCGAGGATCACGTAATGGCTGCCACTAAAAGCGGGCAAAAGGCTGATGGCGAAAGTGCGCCGGCGGCTTTGAGTTTGTCGCTCAAGGAAGCGCAGGACTATGCCGTGCAGCAAAACCGCAGCTTGAAGAATGCCTCTCTGGCTGTTCAGGAAGCGTATGCAGCGCGTTGGCAGACCATCGCATCGATGCTGCCGCAAGTAGATGGTAGTTACAGCTACAGCAACTATCTGGGCTACACGGCATCGATGTCCATGCCGACCGGTATGCCGGCTCCGAATGACACCAGAACGATTGATATCAACATGCCGAACGTCGGCGCATGGGGTATAACGGCGTCTGTTGGATTGAACGGGCAAGGCATCGTAGGAGCACTGCTCAACAACATAGCAATCGAAATGAAGAAGATTTCGCTGGAGCAGTCCGAGACACAGTTGCGAGGAAGTGTGATGAGTGCGTATGTGTCCGTGTTGGCGCTGCAGAGTATCACGGAATTATTGGACTCGAGTTTGGTGAATATACAGGATTTGGAGATCATGACGCAGCACGCAGTTGAAGCCGGTGCCGCGGAACAGACCTCGGCTGACCAGATTCGCGTGCGTGTCAACACGCTCAAGAACTCGATCAATGCGCAGAAACGGACCATCGAGTTGGCTATCAACAGCCTCAAAGTGCTGTTGGATGTGCCGGTGGAGACCGAACTCATTCTCACTGAGAACATAGACGATGTGCTGTCGCCGGACCGTGTGATGACGCTGCTGTCGGAGAACTTCTCCGTGGAGAACAACCTCAACTACCAACTGCTGCAGAAACAGGTGGAACTCGCCAACCGCAATGTGCATATGGCGGGGTGGGCATATGGACCGACCGTCGCACTGGCATACAGTTACACCGACCAGCATTATTACGGCGAGGGCGGTATGCGTATGACACCGCCGAACGTGATTCAAGTGTCTGTCAAGATGCCGTTGTGGTCCAGTGGTAAACGTGCTGCCGGAGTGGTAGAGAAAAAGATCGCGTACGAAGAGGCGAAGAACACGCTCTCCGAGACAACCGACAACCTCGCCATCCAGTACCGCCAGTTGTGTTTCGACCTGACCAATGCGTACGAAACCTACCTTAACGAGAAGGATAACATCGAGGTAGCAAAGCGGGTATTTGCGTCTGCAACCAACAAATACAAATACGGCGCCAGCTCCAATATGGAACTGACCAATGCGTCCAATGACCTCATCAACGCGCAGTCGTCTTACGTGCAAGCGATGCTGACGCTTGTGAATGCACAAGTTGAACTGGAGATCTTCTTAAACAATTAACAATTAAGAATTTAAAATTACAAATCATATATGAAAAAAACTATTCTTTACGCCTTTGCCGCCCTCGCCCTTATGGCGTGCAGCAAAGAGACCCAAGTGACCGAAGAGACGGAGCGTGTGGAGCAAGTACGCACGACTGTTCTCCAACCGCGTGAGATAGAGCGCGAGATCTCGGTTTCGACAAACCTGCAGGGATATCTGACGGTCAATGTGGCACCGTCAATAACCGGTAAGATCGAGCACATCTACTGCGAAGTGGGCGACCGCAAGCAGAAAGGTCAAGACCTCGTGCGCATGGATCAGACGCAGTACAAGACCACCAAGATCTCCTTTACGAATCTTGAGGTGGAGAAGAACCGTATCGAGTTGCTGCTCAAGACCGGTTCAGCTACCCAGCAGCAGTATGACCAGATCATTGCGCAGTACAACTCGACTCAGGAGCAGTTGGATTTTCTACAGACCAACACCTACGTCAAGGCTCCGTTCAGCGGTGTCATCTCTGCCAAGAACTATGAGGACGGCGAACTCTACAGCGGTCAGCCGATACTCGTTCTGACGCAGATTGACAAACTCAAAGCGCTCCTGGCAATTCCGGAGAGTTACTTCCCGCAGTTCAAACCGGGTATGAAACTGACACTCACTTCCGAGATCTATCCGGATCAGGTGTTCCCGGCTACCGTGGAAGTTGTTTATCCGACTATTGATGCAGCCAGCCACACTTTCCAAGTGAAAATCGTTATTCCGAACGGCAAGAATCTGTTGCGTCCGGGTATGTATGTCACAACTACCATCGGTTTGGGTAAGGCGAATGCGATTGTAGCACCGTACCAGGCAGTAGAGAAACTGGTAGGTGCGAATGACCGATATGTGTTTATCAACGACAACGGTGTTGCCAGACGTGTGTCCGTCACCCTCGGTCAGCGTTTTGACCAGGAGATCGAGATCATCGCGCCGGAGATCGTTCCGGGTGTCGAGATGGTCACCACCGGTCAGCATAAACTCGTTGACGGCGTTAAATTAAATGTAGTGAAGGATTAAAAACCTCAGCGCGATATGGCAATATACAAAACAGCGATAGAAAAACCGGTAACGACCGCCCTTATCTTTTTGGCGGTGATCGTTGTTGGTATCTATAGTTTCATTAAACTGCCGGTGGATATGTTCCCGCAGATGGACCCGCCGTATATTACGGTCATGACCACCTATCCGGGCGCCTCGGCAAGTGAAATGGAGACCAATGTAACCAAGTATCTGGAGAACGCCCTGACCTCTGTCGATCACCTTAAACATATTACTTCGCAGTCGAAGGATAATATGTCTGTCGTGATGTTGGAGTTGGAGTGGGGTGCGAACATGGATGAGGCGGTCAACGATGTGCGCTCGTACATCGACATGACCAAGAGTAACCTGCCCGACAACTGCGGAACGCCGATGATCTTCAAACTATCGACCTCTGCAATGCCTGTTGCGCAGTACTCTATTACCGCCAATGAGACCTACGCCGGTCTGGAAAAGATCATGAACGACGAGGTGATCCCGCAGCTCAACCACATTGACGGAATCGGTAACATCTCCCTCTCCGGTGCTCCGGACCGCTACGTCTATATCAATATCGATCAGCAGAAACTGGATGCGTACGGTCTGACGCTTGAGCAAGTAGGACAAGTCATTTCGGCGAACAACCTCAACCTCTCTTCCGGACCCATTAAAATGCCGCAGGAGCAGTACCAGATGCAGGTGCGCTCGG
>JAFPGA010000154.1 GCA_017423085.1 Paludibacteraceae bacterium
ACTCGTATTACCGCTCTTCGGTAATGGCTATTACTTAATGCTGATTGCTTTCTCGCTCCTCGGTATCGGTAATGCGATCATGCAGACCAGTCTTAACCCGCTTGTAACCAATCTTATCAGCGGAGATAAACTCGCAGCTACCCTGACTTTTGGTCAGTTCGTCAAAGCCATCGCTTCGTTCATGGCTCCGATCATCATGACATGGGGTGCCGTAGCGGCTATCCCGTCTTTCGGTCTGGATTGGCGTATCATCTTTGTCATCTACGGTGTCATCGGTGTGCTGGCAACTATCTTCCTCTATCTGACGAAGATCGAAGAACAACCCTTGACTGGCAAAGCATCCGGTTTTGCGGAGTGCTTCAAACTGCTCGGTCATCCGTTCGTATTGCTCTGCTTCCTCGGCATCATGTGTCACGTAGGTATTGACGTAGGAACCAACACCACCGCTCCCAAACTGCTGATGGAGCGTCTGGGATGGACGCTGCACGAAGCGGCTTTTGCTACCTCGCTCTACTTCATCTTCCGTACCATCGGTTGTTTCAGCGGTTCGTTCATTCTCCGTTACGTGCCGAGTAAGATCTTCTTCGCCATCAGCGCGTTGATGATCGTAGCGGCTATGATCCTCATGGGCGTCGGTCAAAGCCAGGCAGTCCTCTATACCGGTATCGCGCTCGTTGGCTTTGGCAACTCCAATATCTTCTCTATCGTCTTTGCAGAGGCACTCAAAGCAGAACCTCAGAAACAAAACGAAGTATCTGGTCTGATGATTATGGGCTTGTTCGGTGGCACTATCTTCCCGCTCTTCATGGGCTTTGCTTCTCAAGCAGTCGGCACTGTAGGTGCAGTCCTCGTGATGGCTATTGGTGCTATCTATCTCACATGTTACACGCTGAAGATAAAGAAATAATTGTTAATTCATAATTTTTAATTCGAAATTTTTAATTCATATGGAAAAGTACGTAGTAGGAATAGGTGAGGCATTATTCGACTGCCTGCCTGACGGACGTAAACTCGGTGGAGCACCCGCTAACTTTGCCTACCATGTGTCCCAATTCGGGCTCAACGGTTGTGCTATCTCCGCCATCGGCGATGATGAGCTCGGCGAGGAGATCATCGAGAAGTTTGAGGCTGTCGGTCTGAATCATATCCTGCCCAAGGTAGAGCAGCCGACGGGTACTGTCAAAGTGACTCTCGACTCCAAAGGTATCCCGCAGTATGATATCTGTCTGGGGGTAGCATGGGATAATATCCCACTGACCAAAGAGATGCTTGACGTAGCCAAACGTGCCGAGGCTATCTGTTTCGGTTCGCTGGCACAACGTTCGCAGAAGAGCCGTGAGACAATTCACGCTTTCATGGATGCCGCGCCGAAAGAGGCCTTGCGCGTGTTCGATATCAACCTGCGGCAGAACTGGTACACGGCTGAAGTCATCTCCGAATCACTCAATCGTGCAAACGTGCTTAAGATCAACGATGAAGAACTGGATGTAGTAGCTACCATGCTACTCGGTGTTCCTTCTGTCCCTGGTAAACTCATTGCCGAAGACCCTGAAAAAACACGTCTCGTATGCCGTGACCTCATCGCAAAATACGACCTCAAGATGCTCATCCTCACATGTGGTGCCATCGGTTCGTATGTATTCACAGATACCGAAGAGAGTTATGTCGCTACCCCGAAAGTCAAGGTGGCAGACACCGTTGGAGCAGGTGATTCCTTTACCGCTACTTTCGTTGCCCAAATTCTCCTTGGCAAGTCCATGCGTATAGCGCATGAGAGAGCTGTAGCCGTATCTGCTTTTGTTTGTACACAGAACGGAGCTATGCCCGTGCTGCCCGAAGAACTCAAAAAGTAATCACAAAATACCAATAATCATGAAAAAAACAATTTCGATATGGCTACTGACGATGCTTTTCGTACTGCCTTCGTTTGCGTTTACCGCCACAGGTGTGGTGATCGAGAAATCGACAGGCGAACCAATCATCGGAGCCAGTGTGTTGGAGAAGGGCACCACCAACGGCACGATTACCGATTTTGACGGTAACTTCATGCTGGAGGTAGCAGAAGGTGCTACGCTGGAGATCAGTTACGTAGGTTATGCTACGCAGACCATTACAGCCGGCGTAAACATGAACGTGCTGTTGGCTGAAGATAGTGAGCTGCTTGAAGAAGTAGTAGTCACGGGTTACACTGCACAACGCAAGGCTGACCTGACGGGAGCAGTGACCGCTGTGAGCAGTAAGGATCTCGAAAAGCAACAGGAGAACAACCCGATGAAGGCACTGCAAGGTAAAGTGCCGGGACTAAACATCGCTGCCGACGGTAACCCTTCCGGTGCGGCTACAGTTCGCATCCGCGGTGTGGGTACGCTCAATGACAACGATCCTCTGTACATCATCGATGGTGTACCGACCAAGTCCGGTATGCACGAGCTGAACCCGAACGACATCGAGTCCATCCAAATCCTTAAAGATGCCGCATCCGCTTCTATCTACGGTTCGCGCGCGGCAAACGGTGTAATTATCATTACCACCAAGCGCGGAAAAGAAGGCAAACTCAGTGTGTCGCTTGATGCGTCGGTAGCTGTGCAGTCGTATGTCAACCGCATGCATGTACTTAACTCCGAAGAGTATGGTCGTGCGCTCTGGCAGGCATATATCAATGACGGAACATCCGATCCGAACACCAACGTGTTAGGTTACCGTTACGACTGGGGATATAATGCACAAGGACAACCGGTACTGAATAATATCATGCTCAACAAATACTTGGATGATGCCGGTACCGTGCCTGTAAGTAATACCGACTGGTTCTCTCAGACAACCCGCCCGGGTTTGATACAAAACTACAACTTCTCCGTTTCTCATGGTGGGCAGAAAGGCAGCACATTCTTCTCGCTCGGTTACTACCGCAATGACGGTATCATCAAGTACACCGATTTTGACCGTTTCTCCGGACGTATCAACAGCGATTACAAACTGCTCAATGACAAAGTGACCATTGGTGAGAACTTCACCTTCAGCCGCACCTCGGAAGTAGGTGCCCCGGGTGGATTCATCAACAGTGTACTCCAATATCACCCTTTGTTGCCTGTGTATAACACCGATGGCGAATTAGCACAAGCGCCTTCGTCAAGCGGTTTCCCGCAACGTGAGAACCCGTTGTCGATTTTGACACGCAACAAAGATAACCGCTATGTCTATTGGCGTGTGTTCGGTAATGTGTTCCTTGATGTCAATCCCGTCAAGGGCTTACATATCCGTACTACTGCGGGTATAGACTACGCACAGAAACGTCAGCGTTTCTTCACCTATCCGATCAAAGACGGTGTGGTGGCTAATGACAAGAACGCCGTAGAAAACAAACAAGAACACTGGACAAAGTGGATGTGGAATGCTGTAGCTACCTACAATCTGGAGATTGGTAAACATCGTGCGGACTTCATGCTCGGTACGGAGTTGAACCATCAGTCCGACGAATGGTTCTCTGCTTACAAGGAGGACTTCATCGTGCTCAACCCGACCTATATGTGGCCATCTGCCGGAACAGGTAAGGCGCAGTCATACGGAGGTGCCGGCAGTTTCTCGCTCATCTCATTCTTCGGCAAAGTGAACTACAACTACGATGACCGTTATCTGATTTCGTTCACCGCTCGTTATGACGGATCGAGTCGATTTGGTAAGAACAACCGTTTTGCGTTCTTCCCATCCGTATCCGCCGGTTGGCGTATCTCGCAAGAGAAGTTCATGAGCGAGACATCGTCATGGCTGGATGACCTTAAACTGCGTGTGTCATGGGGACAAACAGGTAACCAGGATATTGCTTCTACAGCGCGTTACACCATCTATGAATCCAACTACGGAGTGAATGAGAACGGTGGTCAGAGTTACGGTACTTCGTATGATATAGCCGGTACCAACGGTGGCAGTATCCTTCCTTCGGGTTTCCGTCGTATTCAGATCGGTAACGATGACATCAAATGGGAAACAACCACCCAGACCAATGCCGGTCTTGACTTTGCGTTCTTCAAGCAGAGCTTATATGGTTCGTTCGACTGGTTCTATAAGCAGACCAAGGACATCCTCGTACTCATGGACGGCATCGGTGTGATGGGTGAAGGTGCTTCGCAGTGGGTGAACGCCGGTGCTGTGGATAACATGGGTATTGAACTTAGTCTGGGCTACCGCAACCAAACCAAGTCCGGCTTTAAGTACGACATCGCTGCCAACCTCTCGCATTACTCCAACACCGTCGTTGATCTGCCGGCAACTGTTGCCGCCAGAGGCACGTTCGGTGGTAACGGTGTCAAGTCCGTTATCGGACATGCTATAGGTTCGCAGGTGGGCTATATCGCTGACGGCATATTCAAAAGTCAAGACGAGATAGACAACCACGCTATTCAGGAAGGTGCAGGTCTCGGTCGTATCCGCTATCGCGACCTCAACGGCGATGGTATCATCACCGAAGCCGACCAAGATTGGATATACAGCCCGGTACCGGCTGTTTCCTTCGGTGCGAACTTCTATTTCGAGTATAAAGGTTTTGACCTGACCATCTTCTTCCAAGGTGTAGGCGGCGTACAAGCCATTACCAAAGATTATAAGGAGCAAACCGACCTCTGGAGTGGAGTGAACGTAGCAAACCTGAATAAAGGTACGCGCGTGTTGAATGCATGGAGCCCTACCAACCCCGATAGCAATATCCCTGCACTATCTACTAACAATAACAACAATGAGACACGCGTGAGCACATATTTCGTAGAGGACGGTTCGTTCCTCAAGCTGCGTAACCTGCAACTTGGCTACAACCTTCCCAAGCGTGCATGCGATAAGATGATGATGCAGAACTGGCGCTGGTATCTGTCGGCGCAGAACGTGTTCACCATCCACTCGGCTAAGTTCACCGGAGTAGATCCTGAGAACCCGACATTCGGCTATCCTATTCCGTTGACCGTAACACTCGGAACAAAAGTAACCTTCTAATCGAAAGGAAAAGAATTATGAAAAATATATTTAGTAGAAAGAAAAAAGTCGAAAGTCGAAAGCATTTTAGTCTTTTGTCTTTTAGCGTAGCGGTCTTTATTCTTTTAGCCGCAGGCGGTCTCTCTTCTTGC
>JAFPGA010000155.1 GCA_017423085.1 Paludibacteraceae bacterium
GCGCCGAAGTTACGCACCTCGGTACGACGCGGATAAGCATCTCCGTACTTGGCTTTGAGCATCTCGAACCACGCAATCGTGTAGTCGGTGATATGGTTGAGGTTCTTGACGCACGCTTTGATCTTCTTCTCGAGGTCCTTCATCAACTCATCTGCTTTCTTGGAGTCGAACTTGGTGATACGAATCATTCGTATCTCGAAGAGCTTCTCTATATCTTCGGTGCGTACCTCGCGGATGAGCATCGGTTTGAAGGGCGTGAGCGCATTGTCCACGAACTCGATGAGTTTCTCCTTGTTCGGAGCATTCTCATAACCCTCCTGCTTATAGATGCGGTTCTCGATGAATATTTTCTCCAGCGAGGTGTAGAAATATTTCTCTTCGAGTTCCGATTTCTCTATCTCCAGTTCCCATTTGAGGAGTGCTTTGGTATTGTCGGTAGATAGTTTGAGCAGGTTGCTGACGGATGTGAAGATCGGTTTCTTGTTCTCTACGACGCAGCAGTTGGGCGAGATGTTGACTTCGCAATCGGTGAAGGCATAGAGGGCATCGATCGCCTTGTCGGACGAAGAGCCCGGCGCCAGCTGCACCACGATGCGCGCCGTGTCTGCCGTGAAGTCATCTATCTTACGGATCTTGATTTTGCCCTTCTGGTTTGCCTTGAGAATCGTCTCGATGATTTTCGAAGTGGTGGTACCGAACGGTATCTCGGTGATGATGAGTGTACGGTTGTCATCGGCTTTCTGGATGCGGGCACGGATCTTAACCGCGCCGCCGCGCTCGCCGTCGTTGTAGCGAGTGACATCGATCACGCCGCCCGTCGGAAAGTCCGGATAGAGTTGGAACTCCTGTTTGCGCAAGTATGCCAAGGCGGCATCACACAGCTCATTGAAGTTGTGGGGCAGAATCTTGGAGTTGAGTCCGACCGCAATACCTTCGACACCCTGCGCGAGCAGCAGCGGGAACTTAACCGGCAGATGAATGGGTTCGTTCTTGCGTCCGTCGTAGGACTTCATCCACTCGGTGGTCTTGGCATTGAACACCGTCTCAAGCGCGAACTTGGACAGCCGCGCCTCTATGTAACGTGGAGCCGCAGCGCCGTCGCCCGTAAGGATATTACCCCAGTTACCCTGGCAGTCAATGAGCAGGTCTTTCTGACCAAGCTGCACGAGTGCATCGCCGATAGAAGCATCACCGTGGGGGTGATACTGCATGGTCTGACCGACGATGTTCGCCACCTTGTTGTACTTGCCGTCATCCACCGTCTTCATAGCATGGAGGATACGGCGCTGTACAGGCTTGAGACCATCCTCGATCGCAGGCACAGCACGCTCCAGTATCACATACGACGCATAGTCCAGGAACCAATCCTGGTACATGCCCGTAAGATGATACTTCACAGCATCATTGAAACCACCTTGGGCAGCCATTCGTTAATTGATCGCTTTGTTGATGAAGATATAAGAAAGAATGCCGACAACCTCCAGAATAATCGAGCTGACGAGCAACCAGTTCTCCGGCACAGCAAACTTGTACACCACGAGGCATACCACACCCAAAAGCAGGATAATTACTCCTAAATACTTCAGTAAAGATTTCATAAATAACGCGTTAAATTATTTGCGGGTGCAAAGTTACTATTTTTTTTGCATATATGCAAGAAAAATCGCAATTAATCGCGTCAAAGGACAAGAAAAATGCACTTTTTGTCCTTTTGAAGGTTAAAGTGTGGTGATTAGAAGAGTTTATTTTTGCACAAAACGGTAGAAACCGCCTGGGAGGGAGCGCACGACACCCTGCAGTTCGAGCATGACGAGTTCGGAAGCAATGTTATCGTAAGGAAGTCCCGTCTCCATGACCAGAAAATTGATATGCAGTCCTTCATCGGCTTCCTGCAGTTTGGCAAGGAGCGTCTGCTGCAGGGGCGAAAAGTCTCCGAGGAGTCCGACCATCGTTGTTTGTACAGGTTGGTTCACAGCATCCCGTGTCTTCCAGTCCATGAGTGCGATGAGGTCATCGGCATTGGTGATCAGATGCGCTTTGTTGTTCTGAATGAGCTTGTTACAACCTTGCGACGACAGGTCGTCCGGTCGTCCGGGGAAAGTGACCAGTTCACGGTTATAGTCATTCGCCATGTTCGCTGTAACGAGACTGCCGCCTCTCTCGCGGCTCTCGACCACGACCGTCACATCCGACAAACCAGCGATGATACGATTTCGCTGCAGAAAATATGCCGGCAGGGGTTCTGTCCCGGAAGGAAATTCGGTCAGCAGTCCGCCTTGCGCCAACGCGGCTACCGCATCCTTGCGGTGCTGCATGGGATAGATGCGGTCCAATCCGTGCGCCGGGATGATGAGTGTCGGTACGCCGAACTCTATTGCCGCACGGTGCGCCGCGATATCAATGCCGTAGGCACCACCGCTGACGACCGTCAGTTGATCCAGGCGCTCGTGCAGGTCATGCACCAGTTTGCGTGTCAGGTCTTTGCCTCGTTCGGTAGGTCGCCGTGTGCCGACGATACTCACAAAATGCCCTTCGGACGGCTCTATGTTCCCTTTGCCGTACAGCACCAGCGGTTTGTCGGGACATTGCCGCAGACGAACGGGGTAGTCAGCATCCGCCAGAGTCCACACACGGATGCCGTGTGCGCTGATCCACTCCAGTTCTTTGGATGCTCGCTCCAGACACTCCGTCATGCCCGGTTCGTCGATATGACGCCATGCTTCCTGAGCCGACCCGTAATGGTCGATGAGCGCCAAGGATTTCCGCAAACGGGTGCGAAAAAGGAGGGAAAAAGCTATGTCAAATTGGGGATTTGACAATTTGTAATTTAGGATTTAGGATTTCAAATTTCAAATTTAGGATTTCTTGTTTTTCACGCGGCGGCGTCCGTAATAAAGGAGCGCGATAAAGAGCGCGCCGATGATAGCACCGAGGCAGTCGGCATAGATATCCGCCATTTCGCCGGTACGATAGAAGGTACAGAAATGCTGCAGCACTTCCATGAGCGCGCCGTAACACGTGCTGGCGATGATGACATATACATACGTCGTGATACGTGCCCGACGAATGAGTACGAAAGCGCCCATTAGCGCGGCTGACAGCAGGGCATACATCAAACCATGCAGCACCTTGTCGCCGCCCATCAGTTCGTTCGGAACAATCGGGTATTCCCACAAACTGGCAACGGCAATACCTGCCGCCACGAGGACAGCAGGTATAAACGCCAGATAGGTTTTCTTAGCTACGATCGGAGAGGTGTATTTTGGTTCCATAACACAAATCGCCCGCATCACCAAGACCGGGAACTATATATTTCTTCTCGTTAAGAATGGGGTCAATCGCAGCACACCAGAGGGTGATATCCGGACTGTCGTTGAGCGATGTGCGCAGACAGTCGATAGCTTGCGGCGTACCGATGGTACAACACAAGTGGGTGTGCTTGGGCGTGCCGTGACGCAGCAGCGCGAGATAGCCCACCTCCATTGACATGCCTGTAGCCAGCATCGGATCCGCCACAATGAGCGTTTTGCCATCAATTGCCGGAGCGGCCATGTACTCCGCTACGATTTCCAATTCGCCCTTTGCGTTGACACGACGGTAAGCGCTCAAGAAAGCGTTCTCCGCGTTGTCAAACACATTGAGGAAACCCTGATGCAGGGGCATACCCGCGCGCAGGATAGTCGCCAGAACCAGCGGTTCAGCGATCGTATTGACGGTAGCGGTAGCGAGAGGTGTCTGCACCTCAACCGGCTCATAAGCCAACGCCTTGCTCAACTCAATCGCCATGACTTCGCCGATACGCTCTATGTTACGGCGAAAACGCATGCTATCGCTTTGTATATTGACATCGCGTATCTCACGCAAGTACTGGTTAAGCACGCTGTTGTGCTCCGATAGATTGATGACTTTCATAAGGGAGGAAAGGGATATTAAGGGTTATTGCATCGATTTAGCCGCTTTCTGCTCTGCTTTGAGAACAGCCAGACGCTCTTTGTGCTGCGCATTGAGGACAGCCAGTTGTGCTGCTTTCTCCTCCACCTCACGCATGTAATTGATCAACTGCGTACGATGGTTCTGGAGAACGGTCTCCAAATCGGAGATAGAGCGCAGACGCTCTGCTATTTCGCGCAGCTCGTAGCCCAACTCTTTCTGCTGATTCTCCAACAAAAGGCGGTAATTCTCTCTGTTCTCTTCGTTCAGCTCTTTCTGCTTATTGAGCGCACGCTGCTGCTTCTCAACCACCTGCTGCATCGATTTGATTTCTGCTTCCTCTTTTGCATACAGTTTCTTGAGCGAAGCAGCCATTTTGGCAGCCTCTTTGATGGCATTCTCCATCTCCTTGGCATGCGCCTGTTCCGCTTTCAGTTCCGCACTTGCCTGTTTCAACTCCTCTGCATTACGCTCCAGTTGCTCCTGCACAACATCCAGCGATGCGCGATACATCGTCGGCTCGACTTGATACAACGCGCGAAGCGAATCCAGTTTCACTTCTGCAATTTGAATGTTCAGCGGCGTTACATGCTGCGCCATCACCATCATACTCATTGCCATAAAGGCCAAAACAAATAGTTTTCTCATATCAGTTCAATTAAAAAACGATGCAAAGATACTACAAAATTTGCATATATGCAAAAAAAAGTGTAACTTTGCAGCGTTTTTATTAAACAAAGACATGAAAACCTTTATATATAGCGATAGTACGATTGCTTTTGTGACGGCAGCGGCCCAAACATGTCTGCTGATAGAGAAAGCGGGCGAGCATGAGCGTGAGGAATGGCGGGAGCAGATGCTGCGTCTGTTACCGGTGCTGTATCTGCGGACACGGCTGTTGGACAAAGAAGAGACGATACTGGAAGAGGAGCCGCAGCGCTTTGTGACGGAAGAGGACTACAACATCGCGCTCATCGGCATGCGCGAACTGCTCGGATCGGACGATGCTTATCTGGATGTTTTTGTGGACAGAGGCATTTACACGGACGAGGTGCAAACCGCCTATATATCAGAAGGTCTGGCGGATATCTATCAGGAATTGAAAGACATGGCTGCCGCTTTTCAGACCGGTCAAGAAGCCATTATGCACGATGCCGTTGTGCTTTGCCACGAGTCGTTTGAGGCGAGCTGGGGACAGAAAGTGCCGGCAGTGATGCGGGCGCTGCACGAGATGGGGGAGATGAAAGATGAAAGATGAAAAGTGGAAGAGAATACATATATACCGCATATTAGTAAGGAGCTGATCCAGTGGATGCCGGTGGCGGCATTTGAAGGAGAAGTGATTGTCGTGGACCGTGAGGAGCAGGTCTCGGAAGCCGTAGCTTATCTGCGTACGCAGGAGGTGGTAGGCGTCGATACCGAGGCCCGACCGAGTTTCCAACGCGGCATACACTACCCGACGGCACTGGTGCAGATTGCGAGTCATGAGCGGTGTTATCTGTTCCGTCTGACCCACACCGGCATGCCACAAGCGCTGGCGGATTTGTTTGCCGACCCGCAGATTCGCAAAGTGGGCTTGGCGTTCAAAGATGACATCAACGGTTTGCGCCGCAGACGCGACTTCACCCCCGCCAACTGCATTGACGTGCAGTCCATGGTTGCGCGATACGGTATTTTAGACTTGGGGCTGCAGAAGATTTTCGCTATCTGTTTCGGCAAAAAAATATCCAAGACGCAGCAGTTGACCAATTGGGAGAACAGTCACCTCACGCCCGAACAAGCGCGTTATGCCAGTACAGATGCCTGGGCGACGCTGCTGATTTACGAAGACCTGATAGCGCACGAACCGCTGCCTGACCGAGCAGTGGAAGAACTCAAGCGCGACGAGAAAGAGCGGATGATTGAGCATCAGCAGCAGATACAGGATCAGCGTTTGCGCGAACAGGGTATTGAGCCCCCACCCCATCTGACACCGGAGGAGCGCAAAGCGCGCCAGGCAGAGAAAAGACGCGAGGCGAGAAAACGCAAAAGACTAAGACAGAAATCAAACAAAAAACAATAATCCACATGAAACGATTTATTTTTCTGATGACTTTGCTGGTCATCACTATTACCGTATCGGCGGAGATAAAGTATGTGTTCTATTTCATCGGCGACGGCATGGGAAGCAATCAAGTGCTGGGCGCAGAGATGTATCAATCCGCGATTGAGGGAAATCCGTTAGGACGTGTGCAGACACTGATGACCACTTTCCCCTACTCGGGTCACGCTTCTTCGTACTCCAAGAGTAACGGCATCACCGATTCCGCGGCTGCGGGAACCTGTCTGGCGACCGGAAAAAAGACGACCAACGGCACTTTGGGATTAGACGAGGACGGCAATGAGGTGCGGACGATAGCGGAAGAGTTGAAAGCCGAAGGTTGGGGCATCGGCATCATGACCACGGTAGCCATTGACCACGCGACACCGGCAGCGTTCTACGCGCACGTGCCCGAGCGCAATCTATATTATAAGATAGGACAACAATTGGCAGAAAGCGGATTTGATTTCTTCGGAGGAGCAGGATTTCATTACCCGCAGGGCAAAAAAGACGACGAGGACATCAACCTGTATCGTCTTGCAGAAAAGAACGGGTACACTATCGCCCACGGTTATGAGGAGGCTATCAGTCCCGAAAAAGCTGAAGCAGAAAAGATGATTCTGGTACAACGCACGGATGACCAAGGTACCCGACACGGAGACAACCTGCCTTACGCCATCGACCGAAAGGCAGGGGACTTGACCCTGACACAGATCGTCAGCACAGCTATTCCGTTCTTAGAGAAACGCTACAACCGGTTCTTTATGATGGTTGAAGGCGGTATGATTGATTACGCATGCCACGGTGACGATGCAGCAACGGCTTTCGGCGAAGTATGGGATATGAACGAGGCGCTGACGATAGCGTACAAATTCTATCTGGCGCATCCGGACGAGACGCTGATTGTGGTGACGGCAGACCATGAGACAGGCGGTTTGGCGTTGGGCAACAGCGACTACACCCTGCATCTGGAGATGCTGCAGAGCCAAAGATGCTCGTCGTGGGTGCTGAGCGACCTGTTCACCCAGTTGTTCAAAGAGCACAAAAAACCGAGTTGGGCACAAGTGCAGCAGATTTACCGAGAGCAATTAGGGTTCTGGGAAAGCGTAGAAATCAGCAAAGAGGAAGAGAAAGAGCTGATCCAACTATACAAAGCAGCCTGTTCGCACAAAGGCAAAGACACCCAGACGATGTACAAGACTATTAACTCTTTGGGCGAAGCGGGTATCGCTTTGCTGAACAAGAAAGCGCACATCGGCTGGACGACTCGGGCGCACTCCGCACACGCTATACCTATCTTCGCCATCGGTAATGGCGCAGAGGTTTTCAGCGGCTGGCACGATAACACAGAGATTGTACCGCTGATACGCAAGGCGGCGAAGTGATAAAGGCGAAGGGCTAAAGGCTAAAGGTTAGAGGCTAAAGAAGAGGGGCTCCGAAATGGGAGTCCCTCTTTTGTAATGTGGGTTAGCAGTTATTATTTCACTACAGCACCTTGTGCATTGTAGGTATTCTCACCCTTGATGATGAGCAACTGGCCATTACGCAGCACCTTCACTACTTTTACGTCCGCATTGGTGTTGGTGATGTCCACTGTGCTTGTCGGAACGATGTAGAAATAGCCACCGAATGCAGCCCATTCTTCCTTATAGTCCACTTGGAAGTACATGGTAGTTGCGCCAGCATGGTTTGCATCCACTACGTAGTTATCGCCTTCGCCCGGGTACCAAACATCCGGCTGACCAGCCTCTACTTTCTTCACTTTCAGTTCATCACCTTCGGTCAGATTAACATCCAGTGCATACTCGTTCTCATTTTCCGGATTGACAGTAAACAAATAAGCCGCAGCAGCGGTCCACTCGTTCATTGAACCAACGAGGTAGAAACCGTTCTCTACAATCGGTTGCGGTTCGTTCTCCACGAAACTACCTTCAATCTTGAATACCGGCTCTTCACCTGCGATATAGATGACGTTCACTATACCTGCCTCCGTCAAAGCAAAGACGATGTTGCCGTCATTATCAGCGCTTGTGCCGTTCGGCTTTTCGGTCAAGTCGTTGTATCCCTTTGCAGTAGCCCATTCACCGTTCAAGGTGATTTTCAGCGAATAGGTCTGTCCTGCTTTCAGGCTCAATGGCAGCGTATCAGCCTCCGACTTGATAGCAGCCGGGCTCCAAGCCTTGCCCGGGAAACCAGCATCGGTAACCAATGCGCTATCACCCGTTACATAGAACTTAGCCGGATTGCCTACCGGCTCTACATAGAAGTTACCCTCTACTTTGAAGAGTTCTGCGGTGTAGATGACCTTCACTGCACCTGCCTCTGCCAACGAGAAGAGGATGTTACCATCATTATCGGTGCTTACGCCTGCCGGCTTTTCAGTCAGGTCTTCGTAACCCTTTGCGGTAGCCCACTGACCATCCAAGGTCACTTTCAGTTTATATGCCTGCTCAGCCAGCAGATTCAGAACCAGCGTGTCAGCCTCTGCCTTGATAGCTGCCGGATTCCAAGCAAGAGTAGCATCATCTGCTGCGTCTGCCATGAGAGCGGAGTCACCCGTTACATAGAACTTAGCGGGATCCTCTACCGGCGGTTCGGGAGTCTCTGTTTTCTTTGTCAACTCAAACTTGGCTATCCACAGACCGGTACTACCGGAGTTACGATAAAGACGAACATACTTGGCATTGGCTACACCTTCCGGTACGATATAGATAGAATCTGCCGGAGTGCCATTCGATGCCAGCACTTGCGGATCACCCGTAGTAAGAATCTGGTAAGTGGACGCTGCAGAAGCTTTGTCCGCGCTGAAGTCCATACCGAGCACATAGGTATTATTTTCGGTTGTGCGGAAATATGCAATACGAATGGTATCACCTGCATTGACCGCATTTTCCAACGCGATACCCAGATAATAGGCACCACTATTGAAACCCTTGTTGGCTTTCAAGCACCAGTTACCTTTCTGCGAAACACCGACAGCAATGTTCGTGCCATCTGCCTGTACTGCTTCAGCAGCACCGCCTACTTCTTTCGCATCAGCTGCTTTCGTTACACCAATGCCGTCCCACAAATAGAGCGGACCGCCTGTTTGCTCTTCTTCACCACCGATGACTACGCCTTCGCCACAGTCCGAACCTGTACCGATATAGAGCTCGTCCGCACCATACTTCAACTTGATGTAGAAATCATAGCATCCCGAAACCGAAACGTCATAACGGTCGTTGTTTTTGGTAAAACCTGCTACCGAATAGGTGTTCAGAGTTACAGCCCATGCAGCCTCATTGTCTGCATCATACAATTGGCAATAGTCACCTGCTTGAAGTGGAACATGTGCCAGATACTGGGTAAAGCCTTCATACTCACCTACTGCTGAACCAGCATAGTACGTGGTACCGTTTACCAAGATACCATAACTCTGTCCAAATGTCATAGCTGCCATGAAGACAGCAACTGTCAAAGAAAGAAATTTTCTCATGATAATTTGATTTTAGTTTAACAATAAATTAATACATAGGTGTATGTATTTTGTAGCAAGAGAGGGAACGATCAGGTTCCCTCTCCTAATAGGGTGCTCATTAGCGAATAACAGCACCGTTCATGTTATAGGTCTTACCAGCCTTCTCGATAACGACTTGGCCGTTAACGAGACGCTTAATAGCCTTCGGATCAATAACTACATCCTCAACGCCTTCCTCGGGGAGGAAGTCATAGTAAGCGATGACAAGCGCCGTAATTGCATAGATGTCACCTTCGGTAGAAATGAGTTGACCAGCCAGCGCGAGTTGAGCCATGCCGTATTCTTTGCTAACTTCTCCGATTTCTACTTGGATTGCACCATCTGCGAACTCAACAACAGCAGTATCGGTGCCGTTGATAGTCAGCATATATGTGTATTCGAGATCAAGGGTCTCATCCAGAGCCTGGTAAACACCCGTAACGTTATTTGGATTTTCAGGATAGAAATCAAGCACGAGGTAGTTGCCATCACCTTCAAACGCATGGGTAGAAGTATTGACATTGATATCGCTCAAATAGATATCGGTCGATCCGTACTCAGAGAAATACTGGTTATCAACGAAAGCGTAGGTTGTATTCTCGGTATTGAAATCCAACTTGATGGTGTCAGCCGGAGCGACCGGAGCATGTTTGATGTCCACGAGGTAGCAACCGGTATTGAGTTCGTGTGTAGAGTTGTAGAGTTTGTATTTACCGAACGCAATGACAGTGTCACCCACATGGATAGTGTTGCCATTCTCGTCAGCTACTTCGTTGAACTGAGCCCAAGTTTTGTCGGTCGGGTCATAGTTCGGGATAGAAGTACGGAATGTATCTGCATTGAGGGAGTAGCAGTTGAAGAACTCGAACTCGCCCTCAGCGCCGTTAACGTCTGCTACGTAGATGTTGACAGAACCGAATTTAGCAAAGTTCGCGCCCTTGAACTCCATCTTGGTGATGATACCGCGAACGAGCACTTCATCATTCTCCTGAAGACCAGCAGCGATAGCCTCAGCTACTTCGTATTGATGAACGATCGGAGCTTCTTTCTTAACAACGTTGAAGAATCCTTCGTACCAGCCTTCTACGTTACCAGCGGGGTTGAAGGTGATCTTGTAGTCACCAGCCTCGGTAATTTGGAAGTTGTTGCCCATTCCTTCCGGGAACCAAGTAGTGGTTTCACCATCGA
>JAFPGA010000156.1 GCA_017423085.1 Paludibacteraceae bacterium
AATAGATCCTGCGGTTACCGTACCTGCATCGTAGCTCTCGTCGATAGGATAAACGCCTGCAGGCAGCTCGGTCGTACCGGCAGCTACGTTGAACTCGAGCGAGATCTTATGGTTCTCAGCATCAGTAGCCTCAACGACGAATACGTTGTACTGTGCCAGATATTGATCATCAATGGTGTACTCCGGGAACTTGTAGTAGAAGCCTTCATCCTGGCTGTCGTACTGGTTGCCCTGCGGCTCCTCCACGTAGTCCTCTACGGTAGCGGTGAGGTTGAGGGTGAACTCGATTACATCGGAGTTGTCGTCGTAGTTCTGGCCCTTGAGCGTACCGGTGATGGTAGCGTTCTGGCCGCTAACAGCTACAACGACATTCGCATCTACCATGTCGTAGTACAGCGTGTCCGAACCAACCACTTTCACTACATAGGTGTAGTCAGCCATCAGGTCAGAACGTCCGTACGTACCCGGGATAGAAGTAGCATAAGCAGCGATGGTTACCATCTGGCTAGCCGTAGAACCAATGAACTGCCAAGCCTTGCCCTCATAGTTGGTAATCTTACCGCTCATGGTGATGGTCTCTTGGCTGGTAGCGTCCGGAATAACATATTGCAGGTTGAGCGTATATTGTACGCCGTCCATGCTCAGTACAGTACCGGTGATAGCTACGCCGGTAGCGGTGTTAGCTACGGTGATCGTACCCTCGTAGATCTCGATCTTGCCTTCTTCACCCTTGATGCTCAGGCTAACTTCCTCTGCATCAAACGTTCCCAGATAGTCGTCAGACGGCAGGTACATACTTACGGTATAGTCCTCGTTGCTTGCCTCTACGATGATAATGCCGAACCAACTTGCATAGCTATCATCCAACACGAGGTTGGTAGCGGTGATAGTCTCGAAGCTCTGTGCGGTAGGAGCTGTAAAGGAGAACGTTACATGATATACGTTACCGTCACCGGCCAGGATCCAACCCTCAAGAGAGATCGTACCGTTGTTCTCAGCTACTACACAGTGAGCGCTAACAGCCTTGAAATCATTCACGTAGGTATATTCCAGTTCCACGTCCTCTTCGCCGTACGTACCTGCGGGAGCACCCTCAGCACACGGGAAAGTAAAGGCGATCTCATAGTCCTCGTTCTCTGCACCCAATTGGCACAGACCATCGTCGTAGATAGGCTTGTTAGCATTACCCGTGAAGACAACATCAATGGTGTCACCGGTGATGATGAACGGAGCCTGATCATAGGTCAGGGTGTAGTTGTTTCCCAGCGTGTCGGTGAAAGCAGCAGCAAAATGAACCAACTCCTGCTCCTCGTACATCGAAACCGTCTTGGTCAGCGAAGCCGAAGCATACGCCATCTTGTTGGACTCAGCATCCTTCATGTAGGAGAAGTTTGCAATCATGTCAGCCAAGGTGTAGGTCTGACCGAGCGCCAGCTCTTGCGTTCCCTCTGCAACGACGATGTCGAAGTAGTAAATGTTCTCGTCAGCGTCGTACAGCTTTACCCATACGTCGTTGTCATTCGTGTAGAAGTTCTCAGCGTAGTCCTCGATGGTAACGTCATAGTTTTCCAACTTAGTCTGCGGAGCCTTGAAAGCTACAGCTGCACGCTTTGCCTTCTCGAAACGTGTTGCCGGAAGGGTCTGATGAGCCTTAACCTCCTTAACCTCTACAGCCTCTGCCTGTTTGCTCTTACCCAGAACCTTAGCAGGTTTTGCACTTGCGCTCAGCACGATCGTCAGCGCGCAAAGAATAGAGAAAAATTTCTTCATACCTTAATAAATTTTGTTAATAATGTTTATTTGTTAATTTGATTGATTTCTCATCAAAATACACACAAATCGGGCGCAAAGGTACTGTTTTTTTTTGACATATGCAAGTTTTTTGACGTTTTTTTTGCATATTTGCTTTTTTTTTCGTACCTTTGCACCCGTTATGAAAAAGACATTATCTATTTTTTGCGCGCTTATGTGCATTACGCTGCACGCACAGACGCGTTACGTAGGCGGTGACATTTCCATGTTGCCACAGTATGAACAGCACAACTCGCAGTACAAGGATGCGACAGGCAAGAAGATCAACGACCTTCTCACTTGGTTCGTCACCGATTGTGGCTGGAACACCTTCCGTGTCCGTATCTTCGTCAATCCGACTTCTAATGACCCGTCGCTCTGCCAAGATCTCGCGTACGTCACTGCGCTCGGACAGCGCATCAAAGCTGCCGGAGCGTATTTTATGCTCGATTTCCATTATTCCGACTCATGGGTCGATGCCGGACATATCCAAGCACCTGCAGCTTGGAAAGGCAGCGATGACGCTACTATGGCGCAGCACGTTGCCGACTACACGCGCGATGTGCTCACTGCCCTCAATGCCGCCAATGCTACGCCGGATTTCGTCCAAGTGGGCAATGAGATCATGTACGGACTCTGCGGCATTCAGGTGCACCCCTATGACAAGGCGGGAGACAACTGGGACGGATACCTCGGACTGCTCCAAGCCGGTTGTAACACCGTGCGCGAACTGTGTCCGAACGCACAGATCATCATTCACACCGACCGACCCTGCAACAAACAGTACGATTTCTATTATTACAACAAACTGCGCACCAACAACGTCGATTTCGACATCATCGGTCTCAGTTACTACCCCTTCTGGCATGCCGATTTCACACCTACCTCTTCTAACACAGG